>JAVJSI010000003.1 GCA_040219515.1 Acidimicrobiales bacterium | reverse complement strand
CTCGATGACCTGATCGAGCCACTCCTGGTCGGGCTTCACGCCGGCCAGGTCCATCGGCAGCGTGATGTTCTCGAGCGCCGACAGCGTGGGCACCAGGTTGAAGGCCTGGAAGATGAAGCCGACGTTGTCGCGTCGCAGCAGCGTCAGATCACGTTCCCCGAGCGTCGAGAGGTCGGTGTCGCCGACGAAGATCTTCCCGCTGGTGACGGTGTCGAGCCCGGCCAGACAGTGCATCAACGTGGACTTGCCGGAGCCGGACGGACCCATGATCGCGGCGAACCGGCCGGTTGCGAAGTCGACGTCGACATCGTCGAGCGCTCGCACGATCGTGTCGCCGCTGCCGTAGGACTTGTGCACGCCGACGGCGCGAGCGGCGACGCCGTGGGTCCGGCCGGTGCCGGACCGGGGGGTGGGAGGAATGATCGGGGGATCGAGAACAGTCATGTCCCGACGGTAGGAAATCACCCCGCCCCCCGTCATCGGGCCCAGGGCTGATCTGGTGTCATCCGTGCGAATGACGCGACCTCAGGGTCGGCTCAGGGTGAACCCTGACCGGGGCGGACGAGACCCGACTCGTAGGCGGCGACCACGGCCTGCACCCGGTCGCGGACGCCGAGCTTCATCAGTACCCGGCCGACATGGGTCTTGACGGTGGTCTCCCCGACGAACAGGGCCTCGGCGATCTCGGCGTTCGAGAGGCCCCGGGCCATTGCCTGCAGCACCTCGGTTTCTCGATCGGTGAGGGTGTCGAGACCCGCGACCGGCACCGCCCCGGCGGTTCGCGCCGCGAACTCCTCGACCAGCCGTCGGGTCACCGACGGGGCGAGCAGGGCCTCGCCGCCGGCGACGACCTGCACGGCGTCGATCAGCTTCTCGGGTGGCGCGTCCTTCAGCAGGAAGCCGGCGGCGCCGGCCCGCAATGCGTCGTAGACGTACTCGTCGAGGTCGAACGTGGTGAGGATGAGTACCCGGGACGCGGACCCCGAGGCCGTGATGCGGCGTGTCGCCTCGAGGCCGTCGAGCCCGGGCATCCGGATGTCCATGAGGACCACGTCCGGCACGGTCTCGGCGACCACGTCGACCGCGCCGAGACCGTCCTCGGCTTCCGCGACCACCTCCATGTCGGCCGACTCGAGAATCATCCTGAATCCGGTGCGCATGAGGGCCTGGTCGTCGACCACCGCGACCCGGAGTCGTGCCGTCGAATGGGGATCGCTCATACGGAGCCTTCGGTGTGAAACGTCGCGTGCACTGCGAAACCGCCGCCCGACCGCGGTCCGGCGCGGAGCTCCCCACCGTAGGCCTCGACCCTCTCGCGCATGCCGACGAGGCCCTGGCCGCTGCCGCTGGTCTCGGCGGCCGCGCCGCGACCGTCGTCGGTGACGACCACGGTCAGTCGGTCGTCGGCATAGGCGATCTCCACGACCGCCGAGGCCGGACCGGCGTGTTTGAGGCAGTTGGTGAGTGACTCCTGGACGACCCGATACGCATTCATCTCGAGGCCGGTGGCCAGGCGGCGAACTGATCCGGTGATCTCGACGTCGACCGACAACCCCGCGTCGTGGCACTTCTGGACCAGCCGGGGGATCTCGGCGAGCCCGGGAGCCGGGGAGCGTTGGGCGAGGTGGTCGTCGTCGCGGAGCACGCCGAGGACACGGCGCATCTCGGTCAGCGATTCGCGCCCTGTCGCCTCGATCGTGGCGAGCGCCTCGGAGGCCTGGGCCGGATTCGAGTCCAGTACCCGGCGGGCCGCGCCCGCCTGGACGACCATGACACTCACCGAGTGGGCCACCACGTCGTGGAGCTCGCGAGCGATGCGGGTGCGCTCCTGCGCAACGGCGCGTTGGGCCTCCGCCTCGTGTTGCTCCTGCGTGCGCGCCGCCTTCTCCTCGAGTTCGGCCAGGTACTCGCGTCGGGTCCGGATGTTGTCGCCGAGGATCCACACGGTGCCGAAGACGACCACGTTGGCCGGGACGGACGCCCACGGGAGGCTGTCCTGGTCCGAGATCACGCCCGCGACGAGGATCCCGTTGAGAATTGCGAACACGCCCCAGAAATGGCGGAGCGACCGCGGACGGCCGGCGTGGGCGGCGAGGCTGTAGACGAGGATCAGGAGGTTCGGACCGGTCGCGTCGTCGGGGAAGTCGAGGACCCAGAACACGCCGGTGGCGGCGAGTCCGGCCCAGACCGCGGGCACCGGGGCGGTGCGGCGCCAGGCGACGGGCAGGTGCATGGCCACGATCAGCGCCCAGCCCAGACCCCCGACCGCCCGCTGGCCCGGATCGACGTCGGCATGGATCGTGACCGGAACCGCGATCGCCCAGAGGACCGCGACCAGGAGCCAATCGGCGATCCGCGGGTGGTCGCGGACCCAGGTCACGAGGTCGAGGTGCGCCCGCATCCCCCCACCGTAGGGAGTCCTGGTCAACAGAATCGTCATCCATCGCGGCGACCAGGGGTCATCCGCGAGGATGATCCCGCGTACGCTGTGCGAATGGCGTGTCCGAATTGTGGTGTCGAGGTGCTGGCGGACGCGCGTTTCTGCAGCAACTGCGGTCACGAGATGTCCCGTCGTCACGACGAACGGCGACTCGTCACGGTGCTCTTCGCCGACATCGTCGGCTTCACCGGCCTGTCCGAAACCCGTGACCCGGAACAGGTGAAGAACCTGGTCGATCGGTGCTTCGCGCTGCTGGCCGACGACATCACCGCCTTCGGCGGGCGAGTCGACAAGGTGATCGGCGACGCCATCGTCGCGCTGTTCGGCGCGCCGATCGCCCACGAGGACGACGCCGAGCGAGCCGTTCGTGCCTCGCTGCGCATGCAGGAGACGGTGCACCGGTTCGATGCCGACGGCGGTGTCGGCATTCGCGTGCGCATCGGCGTCAACACCGGTGAGGTGCTCGTCGGCGCCATTGCGGCCGGTGACGACTACACGGCGATGGGCGATGTGGTGAACACCGCATCGCGGCTCCAGACGGCCGCCGAGCCGGGCACCGTGCTGGTCGGTTCACCGACCTTCGACGCCACTCGTGAGACGATCCGCTACCGGTCGCTCGGTCAGCTCCACGCCCGCGGCCGCGAGGAACCGGTCACGGCGTATCGGGCGATCGAGCCGGTCGGTCGCCCGGGTGAGCGGCGCTCGGTGCCCGACATGCCGCTCATCGGTCGTGACCCCGAACTGGCGATGTTGCGCAAGGCGGTCGAGGCTGCCTTTCATCGCAGCCGGGCGCAGCTCATCGCCCTGGCCGGCGAGAGTGGCGTGGGCAAGTCGCGGTTGGGGGCCGAGGTCGCGATCCTCGCGTCGGCCGACCACGACGCCCTCGTCCTGCACGGCCGTTGCCTTCCCTACGGTGAGGCCAACGTGTGGTGGCCGATCGCCGAGGCCTTGCGCGAGGTGGTCGGGATCGACACCGACACCCCCGACGACGAGGTGCCCGCGCTCGTTGCCGCCGGGGTCGCCGATGCCCTCGGTCCCGGTGCCGACGAGACGAACATCGCTCGCACGGCGGAGGGCCTGCGTCACCTTCTCGGCTATGACACCAGCCTCTCCCGCCTCGATGCCGACCGGGCCACCAGTGAGGGCACCCGGTCCGCTCGCGCGCTGATCCACGCCCTGACACTGCGGTCGCCGGTGTTCCTCTGGCTGAGCGATCTCGACTGGGCCGACGACGCAGTGCTCCGGTTGCTCGACGATCTCCTCGACCGATTGAGTCGTCGCCAGGTGGTCGTGCTCGTGTCGGGTCGGGCCGAGATGTTCGACCGCTGGTCACCGCGTCCGGGCCGGTTCAACTCGGTGACGCTCTCGCTCGAACCTCTCGATGCGGGCGCCGGTGACCAGATGGCGCGAGCGCTGCTCCCCGATTCGACGGCCGAGACCCGTCGCCAACTCGTCGAGCGGTCGGGCGGCAACCCGCTCTTCCTCGAGGAGATGGCGAGGATGGTCGAGTCGTCGGCGGACGGCGACGTCGCCTCGCTCCCGGCCAACGTCCGCAGCGTGATCAGCGCCCGCCTGGATGCGCTCGACGATGTGGTGCGACACGTGATCGAGGATGCGGCGGTCCTGGGTCTTCGCGGCGAGACCGTCGCCCTCGAACGGATGGCCGAGTACCAGCGCGACGGCGCACCGGTCGGGGAGCCGATGCGGGTGCTCGAGCGGCTCGACCTGCTCGAGTTCGACGGACCGGCGTGGTCGTTCCGGTCGAATCTGGTGCGTGATGTCGTCTACGGACGGCTCACCAAGACCGACCGGGCGTGGCGCCATGCCGGTATCGCGTCGTGGATCGAGGCGAACCGCCACACGGGCAGCAGCGAGATGATCGCGTATCACTATCGGCGAGCGGCTTCCCACGCGGCGGAGCTCGGCGGGATCGAGGGAATGCCCGACGACATCCTCGACAAGGCCATCTCCTGGACCCTCGCGGCCGCGAACGCGACCTCGGGGGCCGCGGCCATGGAACGGGCCGAGCAACTCTTCGGCGACGCGCTCGAACTGATGGGCGAGGACCATCCCTTGCGGGCCGAGGTCCACCTCGATCGCGCGACCACGGCGATGAGCCGACTCGACACCCGCCTCGCCCGACGCGATGTCGAGGCCGCATCGGCCCTGCTCGCCAGGGGCGAGAACCCGCTCCTGGGGGTGCGCTCGACACTGCTGCGCAGCGAGCTCGCCCAATGGTCGGGTGAACACAGCGCCGCGCTGGGGCTGGCCGAGGACGCCCTGCTGGTGGCCCGTGAACTGAACGACCCGATCCTCGAGGCCGACGGGCTCCGCCGGGTCGGCATGGTGCGGTTGTTCAAGGGCGAGCACCAGCAGGCCGAGGCCTCGATCAACCTGGCCTACGAGGCCTACGCCGCGGCCGACGACGTCGGCGGCATGGCGTGGGCCCGCCAGAACCTCGCGTGGATCGCCTTCATGTCGGGCCGGATGGACGAAGCCGAGCGCCGGCTCGGCCAGTCCTCCGAGGCCTTCGAGGCCATCGGCGACCTCTCCGGTATGGCGTGGTCGCGTGGTCTGCTGGCGTATGTCCGGATTCACGCCGGCCGCTTCGCCGAGGCCGAAGAACTGGCCCAACGCACGCTGGTCGAGGCGAGGGATCGAGGCGACCGCTGGGCCCAGGGGATGATGCACGTCGCGTTGGCGACCGCAGCCCTCTGGACCGGGAGGGTCGATGATGCCGTGCGGCGAGCACAGAAGGCCCGCGCGGTGTTCCCCGTCGGTTCCGATCCGGTCGGGCCTGCGCAGGCGGTGGCCATCGAGGGTCGGGCGCTGGTGCGTTCCGGCCGCATCGCCGAGGGCATGCGGCGTATCGCCGACGAGCTCGCCGGCGAGGTGCAGCAGCCCGGCCTGCGCATCCTCGAGATCGCGCTGGCCGCCGCAGCGGCGACCGTCGGTGACATCGGGCTGGGTCGTCGGACCTTCCACGAGATCGTCGACTTCGATCCCGACCACGCGGCCGAGTCCGACCTGGCCGTCGCCACTGCGCTCATCCAGCTCCAGCTCGGCAACGTCGACAAGGCCGCGCGGCTCTTCGAGGTGATGCCGAGTGACACGCACCAGGGATCGACCTGGGGATGGGCGGCCCTCGCCCTCGTGGCGTCGGCCGTCGGCAAGGACGCCGACACCTATGTCGGGATCGTGGAGGAATCCAGTCGTTCCACCTATGCCGATCGCGTCATCGTTCGCTGTGCATCGGCCTGCGACGCCGCGCGTCGAGGCGACGAGGACGGTGCCCGGGTCGCGCTCGACCGCGCGTACGAGGCGGTGCCGCTGGGCGGCGACCGAATCCATCCGACGATCGTCGCGCTGGCCGAGGCGCAGTGCCTCAAGGCCCTCGGCACCGACGACGCGGCGACGGCCGAAGTACGCGCCATCAAGGCCGCCTCGGCCCTCGGCCTCGACACCATGGGCTGGCGCACCGCCTTCATGGCGGCCTGCGGCGACCTCGACCTCGTCGGGGGCTAACGCAGTCGATCGTGGCGGTCGGCCACCGATTCCGCGATCGCGAACGACGCGGTCGCCGCGGGTGACGGGGCGTTCAGCACGTGCACGGCGCGGGGGCCTTCGGCAAACGAGAAGTCGTCGAGCAGTGTCCCGTCGCGGGCGATGGCCTGGGCCCGCACGCCCGAAGCCGACGGCTCGAGGTCGGCGTCGGTCAGTTCGGGGCAGAGGCGCTGGAGCGCGGTGAGAAAGGCCTTCCGGCTCAGCGACCGGTGGATCTCGCCCACCTCCTTGCGCCAGTACTTGCGAGCCAGGATCCAGGTGCGTCGGGAGAAGGCGATCTCGGCCGTGTCACGAGCCGAGATGTCCCGCCAGCGGTAGCCCTCACGCTTCAGCGCCGGCACCGCGTTGGGTCCGGCGTGGATGCTGCCGTCGATCATGCGGGTGAGGTGCACGCCCAGGAACGGGAAGTCCGGGTCGGGCAGTGGGTAGACGAGATCGTTGACGAGGTGGCGGGCCTTGGGTGCGAGCTCGTAGTACTCACCCCGGAACGGCATCACCCGCACACCGTCGGTGTCGGCGCCGGCCGCCTCGGCCACCCGGTCGCAGTGCAGCCCACCACAGTTGATCAGCGTGCCGGCCTTCAGCGTGCCGTGTTCGGTGGCGACGACGATGCCGTCGTGGCGCACCGTGGTGCCCTCGACCCGAGTGCCGAGGCGGATCTCCACACCGGCGGCCGTGAGCTCATCCACCAGCGCGGCGCACACCTCGCCGTAGTCGACGATGCCCGCGCTCGGGACGCGCAGGGCGGCCACTCCTTCGATGTGGGGCTCGCGTTCGCGCAGGCCGACGCGGTCGAGCCGTTCGGTGGCGACGTTGTTCTCGGCGGCGCGGATCTCCAGGGCATCGAGCCGTGCTCGTTCGTCGTCGGACACCGCCACGACGACCTTGCCGCACATGTCGTAGGTGATGGCGTGTTCGTCGAGGAACGCGATCAGGTCGTGACGGCCGGCCGCGACCATCGCGGCCTTGCCGGAGTCGGGCTTGTAGTAGATGCCCGAGTGGATCACGCCGGAGTTGCGGCCGGTCTGGTGAACGGCCGGCGTCGCTTCCTTCTCCAGCACGACGATGCGACGACCGGGGTCGCGCCGCAGCAGGGCGCGTGCGGTGGTGAGCCCGAGGATCCCGGCGCCCACGATCGCGACGTCGATCGTCGTCTCGACCTTCTCTGCGGTCATGTTGCTCCCGGCAGTGTCTCTACTGGCAGTGTCTCTACTCGCAACATCTCGGCCATCTCGTTCTCTCGTCGGCTCGACCACCAGCGTCCATGAGCAGCAGTCTGTGCACGTCTGCGTCCGGGATGGGCCAGGCTAGGGCAGGCCGTCGAGAACAGGGAGCAGAATGCAGGCACTGGAGATCGCCACATGGAGCGAGGTCGCCGATCGTGAACCGGTGGGGGTGCTGGTCGATGGCGTCGATCTCGTCATCGTGCGCTTCGACGACAACCACTCGGTGCTCTACGGACGGTGCCTCCACCGTGGCGCGCACATGGCCGACGGCCGGGTCGATGGCGACGATCTGATCTGCGGGCTGCACGGATGGGACTACGTGTTCCACACCGGTGTGTCGAGCTACGACAACCGCGAACGGCTGAACAAGTTCTCGTCGTGGCTCGAAGGTGACGCGCTCATGGTCGACGCGGATGAGATCGCCACATGGGCCCGGGAGCATCCGCAACCCTTCGACCGAGACGCCTACCAGGGGGAGTTCCAGGACCCCCATGGCGATCCGGCAGAGCCCCACGTGGGACTGATCCGTCAACTGGCCGACGAGGGCCTCGACGTGCTCGGTCACCACGGGCCCGTCGCCTCGATGGGCGTCGAGCGGGACCGCCTGCCCGAGTGGGACGACATCCAGTTCGTCACCGCCCAGCTCGCTCGTCGTCCCCAACTCGACGATGTGTCCGTCGGCACCGAGGTCGTCATCGGCCCGAACGCCGACTCGCCGCTCCGTCTCGAGATCCCGCTGTTCGTCAGCGACATGAGCTTCGGGGCGCTCAGCGAGGAGGCCAAGGTCGCCCTGAGCCGCGGCGCGGAGCTGGCCGGCACGGGTATCTGCTCGGGTGAGGGGGGCATGCTTCCGGAGGAACATGCGGAGAACTCTCGCTACTTCTACGAGTTGGCGAGCGGGAAGTTCGGCTGGGCGATCGAGAAGACCGCGGATGTGCAGGCGTTCCACTTCAAGTTCGGGCAGGGCGCGAAGACCGGGACGGGCGGTCACCTTCCCGGTATCAAGGTCAACGGCAAGATCGCCGAGGTTCGCGAGCTCGAGCCCGGTGAGAACGCGATCTCCCCGGCGACGTTCGTCGATCTCACGACCGAGGACGACTTCCGCCGGCTGGCCGACCAGGTGCGAGAGGTCTCGGGCGGCGTGCCGATCGGGGCGAAGCTGTCGGCCCAGCACATCGAGGACGACATCGACGCCGCCCTGCGCATCGGGGTCGACTACGTCATCCTCGATGGTCGCGGCGGCGGCACGGGGGCGGCGCCGGTCGTGTTCCGGGACCACATCTCCGTGCCGACCATCCCCGCCCTCGCCCGGGCCCGACGCCACCTCGACGGCCAGGGGCGCCGCGACGTCACGCTCGTCATCACCGGAGGGCTCCGCACGCCCACCGACTTCGCCAAGGCGCTGGCGCTCGGCGCCGATGCGGTGGCGGTCTCCAACGCGGCGATGCAGGCGATCGGGTGCATCGGCATGCGGGCCTGCGCGACCGACAACTGTCCGGTCGGCATCGCCACCCAGAAGCCGGAGCTGCGAGCCCGACTCCCGGTCGACGAAGCCGCGCACCGGCTGCAGCGCTTCTTCGAGGCGTCGGTCGAGCTGATGGGCGTGCTCGCCCGGGCGTGCGGACACTCGCACCTTCGAGAGTTCAGTGTGACCGACCTGACCACGTTCGACCGCGACATGGCGGCACTGACCGGTATCGACTTCGGGGGCGTGCGATGAGCACCGAGGAAACCCCGTCCACCACCGACCCGGCCCTGCCCGGGGGTGAGTTCTCCTGGCAACGCCTGGTCGAACTCGACGAGGTACCCCAGGGCCGCGTCACCACCGTCACGATCGGCCACGAGAGCCTGTGCGTCACCCACACCGACGACGGCTACGGGTGCCTCGCCAATGCCTGTCCACACCAGGGCGGCCCGCTGGGCGAAGGATCGATCGAGGGCGGTTGGCTGCGATGCCCCTGGCACGGGTACGACTTCTCGCCCAAGAACGGGGTGCCACCGGGTTCGTTCTCCGATGGCCCCGATGCCTACCGCACCGAGGTGCGCGACGACGGTGTCTACGTGGCGCTGCCGGTGCAGCACCCGCGCCCGCGCAGCGTGAGCGACGTCCTGGTCGACACGATGATCGCCTGGGGGGTCACCCACGTCTTCGGGATGGTCGGGCACTCCAACCTCGGGTTCGCCGATGCCATGAGGGTCGCCGAGGAACGTGGCGATCTGTCCTACATCGGGATTCGTCACGAGGGTGCGGCGTCGTTCGCGGCGACGGCCTACGGGAAGCTCACGGGCCGGCCGGCGGCGTGTTTCGCGATCGCCGGTCCCGGGTCGACCAACCTGCTCACGGGCCTCTATGACGCGAAGACCGACCGGGCGCCGGTGCTGGCCCTGTCGGGGCAGGTCCCGTCGAAGGTCCGTGGGCGCGGTGCGTTCCAGGACACCGACCTCGCCGCCGCGTTCGCCGACGTCGCGCGGTTCTCCCAGACCGTGCAGGCCGGTTCCGACCATGGCGAACTCATGTCGCTCGCCTGCAAGACCGCGATCGTCGAGCGCGATGTCGCGCACCTCGTCCTCCCTGACGAGGTGCAGGAGCTGGCGGCGTCCGACCGCGCAACGGTGGGATCGCCCGACGGTCGCACCGGTGACCGGCGCATCGCGCCGCCGGCCGACGCCCTCGCCGAAGCGATCGCTGCGATCGCGGGCGCGAGCCGACCCGTGATCGTGGTGGGCAATGGTGCCCGCGAGGGAATGGCCGAGATCCTGGCCCTGGCCGAACGACTCGGTGCCCCGGTGGCCACGACGTTCAAGGCGAAGGGTCTGATCTCCGACGGCCACCCGCTGGCCTGCGGCGTACTCGGTCGCAGCGGCACCCCGATCGCCAGCTGGTTCATGAACGAGGCGGACCTGCTCCTCACCTTCGGTGTGTCGTTCTCCAACCACACCGGCATCGCGGACTACAAGCCGATCGTGCAGGTCGACTTCGAACCGATGGCCCTCGGTCGCTTCCACCCGGTGACCGTGCCGGTCCAGGCCCATGTCGGCGTGGCGGCCGTCGCGTTGGCCGACGGGCTCGACGACCATGGCGACCGGAGGGCTGCGATGGCGGGGGAAGCCGCCGGGCGATGGGAGATCTGGCGCGAGGAGAAGGCGAGCCGCCGGACCGACGACCAGGGACACGGCATCAATGCCGCCGTGCTGTTCGACGTGCTGTCGAGACTCGTCCCGCCCAACGCGATCCTGCCGGTCGACGTCGGCAACAACACCTACTCGTTCGGTCGCTACTTCGAGGTGGCCGAACAGTCGGTGCTGATGTCGGGCTACCTCGGGTCGATCGGGTTCTCCTTGCCCGCAGCGATGGGCAGCTGGGCGGCCACCCAGAGCTGTGCCGAGTTCGCCGGTCGTCCGGTGGTGTCCATCTCCGGTGACGGCGGCTTCGGCCAGTACGCGATGGAGCTGACCACTGCGGTGAAGTACGGGATGAACCTCACCCACGTGCTCATGAACAACAGCGAACTGGGCAAGATCAGCAAGGAGCAGCGGGCCGCCGACCTCGACGTGTGGCAGACCTCGCTGCACAACCCGTCGTTCGCCGAGTTCGCCGATCTCTGCGGGGCGAAGGGATTCCGGGTCACGACGATCGACGAACTGGAACCCGCCATCGCCGCCGCCCTTGCGCACGACGGCCCCGCCCTCGTCGAGGTCCTCACCGACGCACTCCTGGTCTGAGGGAGATGTCGTGAGCGAGAATCCCGCCCACATGAACACCGGCATCCGGCCGGTCGCCGACGCCGATCTCGACGAGATCCTGGCCCACAACAATGCGGCGGTACCCGCCGTCAACTCGCTCACGCGCGCCGATCTCGAACGGTTCGTCGAGATCGCGCACAGCTTCCTCGTGATCGAGGCGCCCGACCGAACGCGCGTCGAGGCGATCGCCGGCTTCCTGATCGGGCTCGGGCCCGGCGCCGACTACGACTCGCTGAACTACGCCTGGTTCAGCGAGCGCTACGGGTCGTTCGTCTACGTCGACCGGGTCGTGGTCGCCGCATCGGGCCGGGGCGCCGGCGTGGGCACCCGCCTCTACGAGGAGTTCGCTCGCCGGGGACGCGACGACGCGGCGCCCGTGATGCTCGCCGAGGTGAACATCGTGCCTCGCAACGACATCTCGCTGGCGTTCCACGAGGCGCGCCGGTTCCGTTCGGTGGGGGAGCAGGACACCGAGGGCGGCACCAAGCGTGTCACGCTCCTGGAGAAGCGTCTGTTCGACGTACGAGCTTGACCGATCAGCCGACCACGGCCGGCGACGACGGCTGATCCTCTTCCAACGCCTCCACGAGTGTCACGATCGCCCGGTGTGCGCTCAGCGACCGGCGCGTCACGAATTCGATTCGACGTTCGATCGGCACGGCGACGCGGTCGACCACGACCAGGTCGTCGGGCAGGTCCGCGAGCGCCAGTTCGGGCAACAGTGACACTGCGCCGCACGCTCGGATCACGTCGAACGTGATGCGGTGGTCGTCGGTCTCCGCGATGACCCTCGGCACGAACCCCGTGTCGTGGCACAACTGACGCAACGCGTGCCCGATCGGGCTCGCCGGGCCGGCGATCACCCACTCGGCGTCGGCATAGGCGGCGAAGGTGTCGTGCAGCCGGTCGGGTCGGGTGACCATGCGGATCGACTCCGTCCGCACCGCGGTGCGGTCGAGGTTGCCGAGCGCAGGACGGAGTTGATGCGCATACCCGTCGATGAGCGCACCGTCCGCCGACCGCGTGGACACTGCGTGCAGCGCATGCTCCGACTCGGCATCGACGATCGACAGGTCGATGGTGGCCGCCAGGCGCGCCCGCAGTGGGAGGAGAATCTCGACGATCGCAGTCGGGAAGGCGGCCACCACGAGCGGCGTGCGGGCGCGGTTCGCCGCGGTGTCGATGTCGTCGAACGCACTGCGCACGCCGTCGAGGATCTCACCGCCGCGCTGCGCCAGGAGCTGGCCGGCCGCCGTCAGGCTGACACCCCGGTTGGAGCGTTCGACGAGGGCCGTACGGGCTTCCTGTTCGAGGGTCGCGAGCTGCTGTGACACGGCCGAGGGCGTGTAGCCGAGCGAGCGGGCCGCTCCGGCGATCGTGCCGGCCGACGCCACGGCGTCGAGGATCGCCAGCCGCTCGAGGGTGGTCGGTGCCATAAGGGCAGCTTATGTCGACCGTCAGCAATCATCGCTTTTCACGACGGACACGGACTGCGAGGATCGCCGATGTGTCCGACCTCTTCTCCACTCCTCCACCCGCAGATCGCCCCTGGATGAACGAACGGGCGACCGCGAGGGAAGCGCAGATCCACGCAGCCCTCCGGTCCGCCGACCTCGGGACGATCGGGCGGCGGATCGACGAGTTGGTCGAGCGCAACCGTCGAATCCACGACCGGGAGTGCATCAACCTGAATCCGGCGTCCAACGTGATGAATCCGCGTGCCGAGGCCGTCCTTTCGGCCGGGCTGACGACGCGTGCCTCGCTCGGCCACCCCGGCGACAAGTACGAGATGGGACTCGAAGCCATCGAGGAGATCGAGGTCATCGCCTCCGAACTCGCCCGCAGCGTGTTCCACGCCGACCATGCGGAGTTGCGGGTCGGTTCGGGGGCGCTGGCCAACCTGTACGCGTTCATGGCGACCTGCGAGCCGGGGGACGCCGTCATCGTCCCGCCCGCCGAGATCGGCGGGCACGTCACCCACCGGCGCGCGGGAGCCGCAGGCCTCTACCGACTCGACATCCACGAGTGCCCCGTCGACGCCGCCACCTTCAGCGTCGACCTCGACGCGCTGGCCGGGCTCGCCGAACGCGTCCGGCCGAAGCTGATCACGACGGGGACGAGTCTGAACCTGCTGCCGCACCCGGTCGCCGAGATCCGGGAGATCGCCGATCGGGTGGGCGCACGCGTGCTCTTCGACGCGGCGCATGCGTGTGGCCTGATCGCCGGTGGTGTGTGGCCGAATCCGCTCGATCAGGGCGCCGACCTGATGACGATGAGCACCTACAAGAGCCTCGGCGGGCCGGCCGGCGGCATCGTGGTCACCAACCGGTCCGACCTCGCCGAGCGGCTCGATGCGATCGCCTATCCCGGGCTCACGGCCAACTTCGACGTCGGCGTCACCACGGCGCTGGCGATCACGCTGCTCGACTGGCTCGACGTCGGCGCCGACTACGCCCGGGCGATGGTCGACAACGCCGTGGCACTCGCGTCGGCGTTGGAGGATCTCGACGTGCCGGTCCACACGACGGCGCAGGGACACACCCGGTCACACCAACTCGTCGTCGACTCGAGCCGATGGGGCGGCGGTACCGAGGCGGCGCTCCGTCTTCGACGCGCCAACCTCCTTACCAGCGCGATCGGCCTCCCCGGCGACGAGTCCGCCGGTCTGCGCTTCGGGACCCCCGAGATCACGAGGTTCGGGATGACGACGACCGACATGCCCGAACTCGCCGGCCTCATCGCGGCCGGACTCCGAGACCCGGACGCCGTCGCCGAGCGCACCGGCGAGATGCGGCAACGGTTCGACACGGTCCACTTCGTCAGCACCTGAGGAGCTCTCATGGCACGCAGCACCGGGCCGTCCGCCACCGACCTCCATGCGCTCGATTCCGGGCAGTTGGCGTCCTTCGCCCGTGACGGGTTCGTGGCCGTGCCCGGGCGCTTCGACGCGGCCGAGGTCGCCCGCATCAACGAGGTGTTCGCGCTGCTCGTCGACGAGGACTGTCCACAGAACATCCGGGAGAAGTCGAGCGGCGTGGTTCGGACCGCCATGGGTCTGCACCTGCGTCACCGACTGTTCGCCGAACTCGTCGCCGACCCCCGACTACTCGTCCCCGCACGCCAGATCCTCGGCGAGCAGGACATCTACGCGCAGCAGGTCAAGGTCAACGCGAAGCAGGCGTTCACCGGCGAACAGTGGCAGTGGCACTACGACTTCGCGACGCACCATCACGAGGACGGCGTCCCGGAGCCGTTGGCGCTGAACATCCACGTCTTCCTCGACGACGTCACCGAGTTCAACGGGCCGCTCGTGTTCGTCCCCGGGTCACACCTCGACGGGCCGGCCCCGACCTCGCTGGACACCGAGACCACGAGCTTCCCCCTGTGGACGGTCGGCCCCGAGGTGATCGGCCCGCTGGCCGATCGCGCCGGGCTGGCGAGCCCGAAGGGACCCGCCGGCACGATGTTGATCTTCGGCGACACGCTGATCCACGGCTCGCCGCCGAACATGTCCCCGTGGCCGCGACGCATCTTCTCTTTGATCGTCAATCCGACCCACAACCGGCAGCGCACATCGCGTCGCCCCGACCACCTCCACCACCGCGACGCGACGCCGCTGCGAGTGGGCTGAAGGTGACCCCCCAGGAGCCAGTGTTCCCCGTGCTCGCCCTCGGTACGCCATGATGTCGGCGTGACGGTGATCTCGGCGAGCGACGTGTCCATGGTCTTCGGCACCCATCGCGCCCTCGACGGACTCACCCTCGACATGCCGCCCGGCGTGACCGGCCTCGTCGGCGCCAACGGTGCGGGCAAGACCACGTTCATGTCGATCGTGCTCGGTCTGCGCACGCCCACGACCGGCTCGGTGTCGGTGCTCGGTCTCGATCCGTTGCGCCAGGGCGCCGAACTCCGGGCCCGAGTGGGCTACGGCCCGGAGCGCAACGTCTTCCCCGACGACATGCCGGCGTCCGACTTCGTGAAGCATCTCGCCGAGGTGCGCGGCATGCCCCGCAGCGAGGCCCGCACCCGGGCGAGCGACGCGCTCTGGCTGGTCGGTCTGGGCGAGGAGCGGTTTCGGGCACTGGGCACCATGTCGACCGGTCAGCGCCAACGGGTGAAGCTCGCCCAGGCGATCGCCGCCGACCCCAGCCTCGTCCTGCTCGACGAACCGACCGACGGTCTCGACCCGGTCCAGCGCGACGAGATGCTCAGCCTGATCCGTCAGATCTCGACCGAGTACCAGATCGACGTCATGCTGTCATCGCACCTTCTCGAAGAGGTCGAGCGCATCTGCGACAACGTGGTGGCGCTCGACGCCGGGCGTCTCGTCGCCGAGGGATCGTTGGCCGAACTCGTCGGCGATGTCGAAGGGGTCACGGTCGAACTGACCGACATTCCCGACGTCCCCGACTCGATCGCCGCGGTGGTTGCTCGGCTCACCGCCGTGGGCCTGCGGGTCAGCCACGAACCGCCGTCCAACCGCATGGACGTGATCGGCGGTTCCGTCGACGAGATCGCCGACGCGGTGCGCGACGCCATCGCCGATTCCTCGGCCCGCGTCCGCCGCATCGAGCAGCGCCGTCGCCGACTCGAGGACCTGTTCGAGGCGGCCGCCACATGACCGCCGACGATGGCATGGCAACCATCCACGACCGCGGCTATCGCCGCTTCGAGGGCACTCGTCTCGGGGTGTGGGGCGCGGTCCGCTCGACCGCCTGGCACACCACTCGCAGCGTGCTCGGGCTGGGCCGCAAGGCCCGCCACAAGGTCGCGCCCACGCTGGTGATCATCGTGGCGATGCTGCCGGCCGTCGTCTTCGTGGGAGCGGCGGTGCTCCTCGGAGGTGACGAGTTCATCAACGACTTCCTGGTCGGCATCATCCCTGCGTACTCCGAGCTCGCCCGCCAATCGATCGCCGCCATGGTGCTCTTCACCGGGTTCGTGGCGCCCGAGGCGCTCGTGCGAGACCGTCGCGACGGCATGCTCTCGCTCTACCTGTCGACCCCGCTCACCCGCCGGACCTACCTCGGCGCGAAGGTGTTGTCGGTCTCCGGGCTGATGGCGCTCATCGTGCTCGTGCCCACGCTCGTCTACCTGTTGGGGATGACCTTCGCCTCGCTCGGCCCCGAGGGTGTCGGCGACTGGTTGCTCGTCCTCGTGCGCGTGGTCGTGTCGGGCACTCTGGCGTCGATCATCTATGCGCTGATCAGCATGGCCGCCGCGAGCCTCACCGATCGCCGTGCCTTCGCCAGTCTCGCCGTGGTCCTGACCATGCTCGGCACCCTGATCGTCGTCCAGATCCTCGTCGACTCGGCGGACCGGTCGGTGCAGTGGCGCATGCTCGACCCGGTGAACATGCCGATGGAGCTGATCGCCCGCATCTTCGGTGACGCCGGCGAATACCCGGCGATCCGGGCCGAACGGATCTACGCGGCCAACGCCGCCTGGGCCGGTGGGTCCATCGCCCTGCTGTGGGCCCGCTACCGCAAGGCCGGCGCCTGATGCCCGAATCGTCGCTACCCCCGCCGCCGCCCGTGCCGGCCACCCCGTTCGTCGCCACGGGCACACCGCCGCCGCCCCCGATGGTGTCGGTCGCCAACGTCACCAAGGCCTTCGGCGATGTGGTCGCGGTGTCCGACGTGTCGTTCACCGTCGGACCCGGTATCACCGCCCTCCTCGGCCCCAACGGGGCCGGCAAGTCCACCCTGTTTCGGATGCTGTGCGGCCTGGCCGCTCCCACCCGGGGCACGGTGCGAGTGCTCGGTCGCGATGCCCGCCGCGACGTCGGCGTGCGTGGTCAGATCGGCCTGGCGCCGCAGCAGGACGGACTGTTCGACCGACTCGATGCGCTCGAGTTCGTCGAGATCGCGGCGATGATGCACGGCGTCGACGATCCCCGGGCCGCGGCCATGCGCTGTCTCGACATCGTGCAGCTGGATGCGACCGACTCGAAGAGTGTCGGGGCCTACAGCAAGGGCATGCGCCAGCGCGTGAAGCTGGCCGCCGCCCTCGTGAACGACCCCGCGGTGCTCATCCTCGACGAGCCGCTCACCGGACTCGATCCCGTGCAGCGACGACGGATGATCGCGTTGTTCAACGAATTGGCGGACGCGGGCAAGTGCCTGCTCGTCTCGAGCCACGTGCTCGACGAGGTGGCCCGCCTCGGCTCCCGGATCCTCGTGATCGCGCAGGGCCGGCTCGCCGCGTCCGGCGACTACCACGCCCTGCGCGAGCTCATGGACGATCGGCCCCACCGCATCCGGGTCGAGGCCGACGATCCCCGTCGACTCGCGGCGGCGCTGCTCGACCGGGCGATCGTCGACGGGGCCCGTGTCGACGCGCTGGGCCTCGAGCTCGACACCACCGATGTCGACACCTTCGGTCGCCGGATCGCCCCCGTGGCGAGAGAACTCGATGTCCGCCTCCGTGGCGTCCGTCCGCTCGACGACGATCTCGAGAGCGTCTTTCGATACCTGGTGGAGCGACGATGAGCACGACGGTCAGCGGCGTCAGCACGGTTCGCATCGTCTATCGCGTCCTCCTTCGACAGCTCCTCACCCGTGGTCGGGTGATCGCGCTGGTGCTCATCGGCGCGGTGGTCGTACTCCTCGGCCTGCTCGTCGGCCAGGCCCCCATCGACGAGTTCCCCCCGCTCACGCCGGATCAGCTCACCCTCCGGCGGCTCGAGGACGGCGTCTTCGTGGTGTCACTCGTCGGGTTCACGTTGCTGGTGCCGATCGTCGCGCTCGTCTTCGCCGGTGCATCGCTGGGCGACACCCGAGAGGACGGGACACTGGTGTATCTCTGGCTCCGGCCGATGCCCCGCGCCGGCGTCGTCGGCGGTGCGTGGTTGTCGGCGATGACCGTGAGCCTTCCGCTGACCCTCGTCCCGATGGCGCTCACCGCACTCGTACTGGATGCCGGCAGCGAACTCGTCGTGGCGACCGCGGTCGCCACCGTCGTCGGCATCGTCGCCTACAGCGCGCTCTTCGTGCTGCTCGGTCTGGTCGTGAAGAACCCCATCGTGTGGGGTCTGGGCTACATCCTGATCTGGGAGGGTCTGGTGGCCAGTTTCGGGAGTGCTGCGGCGAAGGTCGCCATTCGCGGCTATCTGAGCTCGATTCTCACCGACCGCACCGGTGTCGACATCGCGCTGGGCGATCTCTCCCAGACGGTCGGCATCGTGGTGCCGTTGCTGGTTGCCCTCGTCGCACTGGTGCTGGCCGCGATTCGGCTCGATTCACTCGAAGTGGCCTGACGGCTCACGACGGCCGTCGGGCGGGTGCTCAGCGGCCGGTGAACGTGGCCTTGCCGGGTCCGTGCTCCAGGAAGCTCGCGACGCCGGCGACCTTGTCCTCGGTCGCGAACGTGTCGGCGAAGCCCTGTGCCTCGAGCTCGACCGCCTCGCCCAGCGGAAGGTGCAGACCGTCGAGCAGCACGCGCTTCGCGATGCGAAGCGACGCTGGTCCGGCGGCGTAGCGACCGGCGAGTTCGATCGCCGCGGACTGGACCTCGTCCGGCGTATGGATCGACGAGATGATCCGCGCGGCGAGGGCCTCGTCGGCCGGCATGTGACGACCGGAGTAGACGAGGTCCTTGGCGAGCGTGATGCCGGCGAGGCGGCTGAGTCGCTGCGTCCCGCCACCGCCCGGGATGATGCCGAGCAGGATCTCGGGCATGCCGAGGCGAGCGTCGGACGCGGCAATGCGAAAATCGGTGGCGAGCGCCATCTCGAGGCCGCCGCCCAACGCGTAACCGTTGATCGCCGAGATCGTGATCTGCGGCAGGTTCTCGAGTGCCAGGGCGGCTCGGTTGAAGTTTCGGGAGAACGCGAGGGCCTCGTCCCGACTGAAGTCCGGGAATGCGGTGATGTCGGCGCCCGCCGCGAAGTTGCGCTCGCCGCCGGTGAGTACGACCGCGCGGACGTCGGTGTCGTTGGCCAGCGTGCCGCAGATGTCGGCGATCGCGACGAGCATCTCGTCGTTGACCGCGTTGACCTTCGGGCGATCGAACCGGATGGTCGCGACCCCGGGGGCGGTGTCCCGTTCCAGCTTCACAAAGTCAGTCATGGCCCGGCACGCTATCTTCGTTCCCGAAGGGGGCGGACATGCCACGACTGCAGGTGCTCACGATCGACGAGGTGAACGACGTCGATGCCGAGATCGTCGACGGGCGGGTCGTGACCGACCAGGCGGGAATCTCGGCTGCGCTGGGATGGCAGCTCAAGCCCGAAGGCCTCTGTCGCGACGACGTCTGCGTTCCCGTTCGCGATCGGGACGCGCTGCGCGTCGGGGACGGCTTCGATCTCACTGCGGTCGCCGGGCTGCTCGGTCTGTCGACCCTGGTCGACGCCGATCGTGAGCTCGTGGCGGTCAGTGCGCCGGCCGCCGATCGCCGTGCCGCGCTCAAGGGCAGGGTCGCACCCGACTTCAGTCTTCCCGACCTCGACGGCAACCTGCACACACTCGAGGAGTTCAAGGATCGCAAGCGGCTGCTCGTCGCCTTCGCCAGCTGGTGAGGTTGTCGCTACGAGCTGCCCGGGTGGCAGACACTTCACGATGAACTCCAGGACGGCGGCTTCACCGTCATCGCCGTCGCGCTCGACGAATCCGCGGACGACGTCCGCGAGTTCGTCGAGGGCATCACGTATCCGGTGCTGCTCGATCGCGACCATCTTCTCGCCGAGCTCTACGCGATCAGCAACGTGCCCACGGTGGTGTGGATCGACGCCGACGGTTCGATCGCGCGCCCGAACTCCGCGGAGGTCGGCACCGACATGTTCGTCGACTTCACCGGCATCCTGCCCGATGCACACATGGACCAGGTCCGTGACTGGGTGCGCAACGGCGTGCTGCCCGACGACGCCGGCCACGATGTCGAAGATCTGAACGGCGACGAGATCGAGGCCCGACTGGCGTTCCGGCTGGCGGCGCACCTTCGCCGTCGAGGTGATGCCGAAGGAGCGAGCCGGTGGTTCGCGACGGCTGCAGAGCTGGCCCCCATGGACTTCACCGTGCGTCGAGCAGCGATGCCGCTGCAGGATGTCGACCCGTTCGGCGAGGCGTTCTTCGACCTGTTCGGCGAGTGGCGGGCCGCCGGCAGCCCGTACCACGGGGTGCCGCGCTCCTGAGCCCGCTCCCGAGACATTGCGGTCCTCAGGTCTCCGCTGGGCCTGCCGATTGAGGACGGATGTCTCACTCGCACCGACCTGGGGTCGCACAGGACGCCCTGTGGGAACTCAGTGCGTCCTTCATCAACGCCACGGCGGCCACGGCCGCGACCGTGGTCGAGTCCGCGATGCAACGGATCGCCGGGGTCGTCGGGTCGGTGGCGATGGGTGTCTGGGAGATCGACGCGGCGACATCCACGGGACCCGCGCTCTATCGCTGGGCGATGGATGAGTCGGTCGACCTCGGCGACGGCTTCGTTGCTCATCCCGATTCCTCGGTGGGTGAGGACGTCATCGCGGGCGGGGGCTTGGCCGTTGTGCGCCTGCACGCGCTGATCAGCAAGGAAGTCTGTGAGCGGCGTGGCTGGGAGGACACCAACACGGTCGTCGCGCTCATCGACACCAACGAGAAGTCGAACCTCGTGCTGGTCGTCGCCTCGACCACCGAGGAGTGGAGCGACGCCGACCTCGAGCTGATCCGCGGCTTCGTCATGTTGCTGCGCCAGTTCCACAGCCGGATCCGGGTCGAGGGCCGGCTCCACCGCCGGCTGGCGCTGGACGAGCTCACCGTCGGGCTCGCGGCTCGGTTCCAAACCGTGACACCCGAGGACGTCGACGCCGAGGTCCACGAGGCATTGATCCGGATCCGCACGGTCATGGATCTCGAGTCGGTGTTGCTGATCGACGTCGTCGACGACACCACGATCACGATCCCTGCCATGGTGGCGACGACTCCGTTGCCTCCCGAGTTGCGTACGCTCTCGCTGCCCGACATCGCTGTCATCCCGGGAGCAGAGGGAATGACGCTTCGCGAATACTCCTCCGAGCCTCGGGTGTACGAAGTCGCCGACCTCGTCGACGCGACGATGGGTTCCGAGGTCACGGAGATACTGGATCTGCGCAACCCCCCACGCACCGTTGCGCTTCTGCCCGCGGGGCTCGCGCACGGGACCTCCATGCTCGCCGCCTCGCGGTTCGGCGGCGGTGTCTGGGACTCCGCCGAACTGGATGCCCTCTCCACGCTCGCCTTCCTGGTGGCCCAGACCCGAGGCCGGGTTGCGGCCGAGAGCGATTCGTTGGGCCTCCTCGACGCCCAACGGGCGCTCGTCTCGATCGGGAAGCTCTTTCTCGAGGCCAGTGTGATGAACGCGCCCGAGGCGATCCACGGGTCGCTCGAACGCATGGCAGGCCATCTCGACGCCGACATCGCCCTCATCTCGATGCTCGACGGCGACGGCGGTGCCATCTCGATCGTCGACAGTTGGTCGGCATCGTCGTTGCCGACCGTCCGGCCCGGCGCAACTCTCGACCGGAGTTCCATGCCGTTTCTCGAGGCGCTCTCCGGGTCCGAGGCGCGAGCGCAGGTTCTCGAGTTGCACCAGGGGCTCGGGGCCGACCTCGGCGGCCGAGCCGACGGTGACTGGACGGCGGTCGTCGCGCCGATTCGTGGTGCCGGGCTGCCCCCCACCGCTCTGACCCTTCTCTGGTCGCCCGCGGGTCACGGTGATCTCGACGCGGCGTGCGAGCTGGCCGATGCCACCGCCGACCTGATCGGACAGCTGCAGGTGCGCCTTCGTGCGGAGGACGAGGTGACCAACCTCCTGCGTGTCGACTCGGTCCTCGCCGACATCGCGGAACGGTTCCTCGGCGCTTCGCTCGACGACGCCGAGGTCGAGGTCGAGCGAGCGATGATGGCGTTGGGGCTCGAACTCGATCTCGCAGGAATGGCGCTACGCCGTGTCGAGCCTGACGGCGCCATACTCGAGTCGGTCTGGGCACCGCCCGGTCGCCAGCATCCTTCTGTCGGCCATCGCATGCCGTTCGAGCGCGAACTCACCCGCGAGGATCTGTCCGGTCCGGAGGAGGCTCAGCGCACGCCCGGCTCGGCCCGGTTCATCGATGATCAGTGGGGCATGGGGGTGGTGATCTCGAGTCTGCCGATCACCGTCGCCGGCCGGTTCGAATCGATGCTGGTGGCAGTCGGAACCCGCGACTTCACCGAACTCGAGACGGATGCATGCCGTTCACTGGCCGTGATGCTCGGGCAGTTCCGAGCCCGGCTGGTCGAAGAGCGGGTGGCGGCCCGCCGACTGTCCGCCCAGCGCCTGCTGAGTGCCTGCGCGGTCGAACTCGCCGAGGCCACTCCTGACTCCCTCCGGCGCGTCATGGCCGGGTTGATGGCGCAGGTCGGTGAGTTCTGTGGGCTGGGCATCCTCGTCGACTGGCGGATCGACCACCGCAACGACCGGTTCGTCCGCTCGGCGCTCTGGTGCAGGGATTCGAGTTACGAGAGCAGGGTCGCCGAGACGGTCCCATGGGACGAGGCCCCGTTCCTCGACGCGGTGCGCCTCGCGGGGAGGAGCGACCAGTTGGTCCTCGACCCTGATGCGCGGGGAAGGTCACGGCTTGCGATTCCACGCGGCGAGATGAAACCCGAACGCCTGCTGTTGGGGCTGATGTACGACTCGTACGAGTGGCCGGAGGAAACGGTCCAGCTCCTGGAATCGTTGAGTCGCATGGTGCAGGAGGTCGAAACTCGTTTCGCGGCACAGCGGTACGCCCATGCCGCCTTCGATGATGCTCCCATCGGTGTCGTGCTCCGGGATGAACGCATGGACATGATCACCTGCAATCAGGCCTTCGCCGACTTCGTCGGGGCCGGGTCGGTGGCCGAACTGGTCGGCACGTCCCCTCACCACGTCTTCGACGACTACGAGTCGGTCGAGTGGAAGACCGACGCCGACGGCAAGCTCGTCGGCGAGGCCGCCTTCCGCGGTCCCGGTGGCAGCGGCGTGTGGGGGCAGGTTCGCGCCACCGTCGTCGAGGGCGAGGACGGCGAGAACTTCTGGCTGATCCACGTGGAGGATGTCACGGAACGACGTCGGGCCGAGCATCTGCTGCGGTTCCAGGCGTCCCATGACGAACTCACGGGTCTCGCCAATCGTCGGCGTCTGCTCGACGAGATCCGCCGGATGGCCGAGGACACCGGTTCGGTCGCGGTGCTCCTGCTCGACATCGACCGGTTCAAGAACATCAACGACTCGCTGGGGCACGAGCGGGGCGACGAACTGCTGGTCGCGGTTGCCGACCGACTACGCCTCGCCGTCCGTCCGGGCGACCTCGTGGCGAGACTCGGCGGTGACGAGTTCGCGGTGGTGTTGCCCGGGCCGGTCGACGTTTCCGATGCCGAGTTCGTGGCCGAGCGGCTGCTGCGCCTCATCGGCGAACCGGTGGTGATCGGGCATCAGAAGATCTATCCCACCGCCAGTATCGGAATCGCGATCGCCGACGACCGAGTGGCGGTCGACGATCTCCTTCGCCGCGCCGACACCGCGATGTACCGGGCGAAGGCGGACGGTCGAGCGCGCTCCCAGCTGTTCGGCGAGGAGCTCCGCGACCGCGTACTGCTCCGGATGGAGACCGAATCCGGCCTGCGGGGTGCGTTGCAGGACGATGAGCTCGTCGTCCACTACCAGCCCGAGGTGTCGCTGGTGAACGGCCGAGTGCTCGGTGCGGAGGCGCTCGTCCGATGGCAGCATCCGACCCGCGGTCTTCTCGCGGCGGGCGCGTTCATCGAGATTGCGGAGGAGACCGGACTCGTCGTCGAAATCGGTGACCTCGTCCTCGCCGAAGCGTGTGCGGAGGCAGCCGGATGGCCCGGTGGTGGGGCGGGGCCGGTCGTTCGCGTCAACCTCGCCGCGGCCCAACTCCAGCGGGAGGACACGGTCGCCCTCGTGCGCTCCGTGCTCGACAGCACCGGGCTCGCGCCATCGCGGCTCTGTCTCGAGATCACCGAGTCTGCCGTCATGGCCGACGTCACCCGGTCCGAGGAGATCCTGCACCGCCTCAAGGAGCTCGGCGTGCAGCTCGCCGTCGACGACTTCGGCACCGGGTTCAGCTCGCTGGCCTATCTCAAGCGCTTTCCCGTCGACGCGCTGAAGATCGACCGGGCGTTCGTGAGTGACCTCGGATCCGACCGTTCGGACCGGGCATTCGTCCGGTCGATCGTGTCGCTCGCCGACGCGCTCGGCCTCGATGTCGTCGCCGAGGGTGTCGAGACCGAACAGCAGGCCGAGATCCTCGTGGAACTCGGCTGCCTCCGTGCCCAGGGCTTCTACTTCGGCCGACCGGCGCCAGCGGCGACGCTGCGGGACCTGTTGGCCGCCGGCGTGGGTCAGGACGACTAGAGCAGACGGATCTCGCCGCCCTCGACGCTGACCCGACGCCCCACGGTTTCCACTCTCGTGGCGAGCTCCATGACGGCGGGGTCGGTCGAGATCGCCCACATGCGTGAGGTGTCGTCGAACTCGACGATCGCGATCGCGCGGGCCGGACCGTCGTGGTCGTACTCGACGGTGATGCCCTTCACCGCGGCCTCGCCCGCCCGGTCGGGATCAGCGAGAGGCCGCGGTGCGTCGTGGGTCTCGACGTCGACGATGGTGTGCGGCGTCGTGGGCGCGGAGGTGGAGTAGATGCCGATCGAATGCTTGGTGGCATGGCCGCCGTTGCCCTGCACGAGTCCGACCGAACCCGGATCGGCACGGAGGGTGTCGACCATGCCGACCAGCCCCTGTCCCGCAGCGAAGTTCAACGGCGCGCCCGCGAAGGCGAGACCACCGGTGACCGTGAGGCGCCGGGAGGGGTCGAGACCGAAAGCCTCGGTGGTGAGGGTGACGATCGACGGGAAGCACGAGTAGAGATCGACATGGTCGATGGCATCCGCGGTGCCCAGTGCGTCGAGCACGGCGGCGGCCGCGCCGACCAGCCCGGGGGTCGCAGCGACGTCGGCGCGGTCGAGAAGCGTGAGTGTGTCCTCGGCGTTCACGCACAACGAGGGATGGACGCGTCGGTCCTGAGGGACCCCGAGTTCGTCGGCCTTCTCCGTGCTGCAGAGGATGATCGCGGCGGCCTGATCGACCGTGTTGTTCGCACACATGGCCTTCGTGTACGGCCAGCTCACCATGCGATTGCCGGCCGACGGGTTTCGGATCGCACCCTCGTCCAGACCTTGGCGGTCGGCGGCGTGGGGATTTCCGGCGGCGACCGCCGCGTAACCCGCCCACAGGCGGGCGGCCCGGTCGCGGGCCTCGTCGAGGGTCTCGCCGCGGCTCGCCCTGATCGCGCTGTCGAGCACGGCATAGCTGTTGCGGGGAATCTCTCCGCCTCGGTCGTTCGCGAACCGATCGCCCATGTCGAGGACGTCACCCCGGCGCTCGACGTCGGTCCCGGTGGGCTCCTCGCGGCGGCGGGGCTTCCGGCCCTGTTTCTCGAGGACCCGGCGGGTGAGGTTGCACTCACCGCCGGCAACCACCGCCACGTCGAGCTCGCCGGCCGCGATCTGCGCCGCGAGCTCGTGGGTCGTCTTGATCGGCATGTTGCCGCCGAAGGTGGTGAGGATCGATCGGATCGGCTGCGTGAGTGAGAGTTCGCCGGCGATCAGCGCACCGGGATTCTGGTGACGCCAGAGTCCACCGACGACGGCGATGGTGTCGATCGCGTTTCTCACGGCGGCGTCCGCGGCCCTGGTGTCGACGCTCGCGGCGCGCACCGCCTGGGCCATGAGGTCGACGGCGTCGGGGAGACTGCGGTCGGCAGTGCCGGTGTCGGACGGGCTGTTGTCGGGGCGGTGCGAGACCTGCGCAACACCGATGATCACTGGGGTTCGAGGGCTGATCGTCACGGCGAATAGGGTACGCGTCATGACTGTTGCTCCCGCCCTGATGGACCTGTCCGGCCGTGTCGCCGTGGTGACCGGGGCTGCGCAGGGGATCGGCGAGGCGACCGCCCTCGCCCTGGCCGCATTCGGTGCCGACGTGGCGATCTGCGACAACCGACCCGAGAAGCTCCCCGCCGTGCAGGCCGCTGTGGAGGCGCTCGGCCGCCGCTGTCACGCAACCGAACTCGACGTGCGCGACGGCCCTGGTGTCGAGGCCTGGCTCGGCGCCGTCCACGCCGAGCTCGGCCCGATCGACATCCTGGTGAACAACGCCGGTGGCGGGTTCCATGCGAAGTACGAGGACGTCTCGCCGAAGGGCGAGTCGGTGCTCATCGCCGAGAACTTCGGCACCGTCACGAACGGCGTTCGTTACGGCGTGCCGCTGATGAACGACGGTGGCTCGATCGTCAACGTCACTTCGGTCGAGGCGTATCACGCGGCCCCGGGTTTCGCCGTCTACTCGGCCATGAAGGCGGCGGTCGAACAGTTCACGAAGACGATGTCGATGGAGCTCGGCCATCGCGGCATCCGGGTGAACTGTGTGGCCCCCGACATGATGCCCACGCCCGGGGACGAGGAGCTCCAGGCCGACAGCAGCGCGCTCATGCCCGGCCTCTTCCCGACCTCACTGCGGAGAATGGGCGACCCGGGAGAATGTGCGTCGGTGATCGTGTTCCTGGCCGGCGACATGGCGAGCTTCGTGACCGGAACATCGATCCCGGTCGACGGCGGCACCATCGCCGCCGCGTCCTGGAAGGTGCGCGACGACGGCAGCTTCGGTCTCTAGATGTGATGACCCGGGACGTTGTCCCTGGCGGTTTGGGGTGGGTGGTCCCCCGGTGAGGTGAGCCCTCCGAGTGAGGCTGTGGGTCTTCGACAACTCACTACGTCACTCCGGAGGGCTCGTGATTCACGCTAGGACGCAACAC
>JAVJSI010000002.1 GCA_040219515.1 Acidimicrobiales bacterium | reverse complement strand
GCTCGCCGACCGCACCTCACACCGCCCGAACGAACTGTCCGGCGGTCAACAACAACGCGTCGCCGTCAGCCGCGCCCTCGCCAGCCGGCCCGAGATCATCTTCGCCGACGAACCCACCGGCAACCTCGACTCCACGACCGGGGCCGAGATCCTCGCGTTCATGCGACGGGCGGTGCGAGAGCTCGGCCAGACGATCGTGATGGTCACCCACGATCCCGTCGCCGCGGCCTACGCCGACCGGGTCATCTTCCTCGCCGACGGCAAGATCGTCGACGAGCTCCACGCACCCACCCCGGCGTCGGTCCTCGACCGCATGAAGGCCATCGGGAACTGACGTGCTGCGCCTCACCCTCCGCAATCTCGCGGCCAACAAGGCCCGCTTCCTGATGACCACCTTCGCTGTCGTCCTCGGTGTCGGTTTCGTCGTGTCCAGCTTCGTGATGTCCGACGGGCTGCGCTCCACCTTCGGTGACCTCTCCGAGGACATCTCCTCCGGCACCGATCTGCTCGTGCGACCGACCAGCGAGTTCGGGGATCCCATTCCCCTGTCCGAGGAACTGGTCGCAGAGATCGCCGCGCTCGACGGCATCGACAACGCGATGGCCTTCGTCGAATCCGAGGAGAACGCCATCCAGCCGATCAAGGCCGACGGCACGACGATCACGACCGCCGGTCCGCCCCAGCTCACCTTCGCGTGGTCCGACGACACCGCCCTGGGTTCGTTCACGATCGTCGACGGCAGCGCACCCGACGGGCCCGACGAGTTCTCCATGGACGTCACCGCCGCCGAACAGCACGGCTTCGTCATCGGCGAGCGCTACGACGTCGTCACTCCCCAGGGGCTGTGGCCCGACGTGACCCTCGTCGCCACCACCAGCTTCGGTTCCGACAACGCAACCGTCGGCGCCACCCTGATGCACGTCTCGCTCGACGAGGCCCAACGCCTCTTCGGCGGCGACACACTGGTCGACCAGATCCCGATACGGCTCTCCCCCGGGGCCGACGCGGCCGCCGTCACGGCGACGATCGTCGACCTCCTCGGCGACACCCGAGCCGAGATCGTCGACCAGGCCACCGTCACCGCCGAACAATCGGCCGAGTTCGACGAGGGCATCACGATCATCGGCAACGTGCTGCTCGGCTTCGCCATCGTGTCGCTGTTCGTGTCGATCTTCATCATCTACAACACGTTCGCCATCGTCCTGGGCCAGCGGGTCCGCGAGATGGGCCTTCTGCGAGCGATCGGCGCCGATCCCCGCCAGCTCCGCCGGTCGGTCATCGCCGAGGCCCTGATCGTCGGCGTGATCGCCAGCGTGATCGGCCTGGCCGCCGGCGTCGGCATCGCCGCCCTGCTGACGGCGCTCTTCGAGGCGCTGGGGGCCCAGCTTCCCGCCTATCCGACCATCCTGGCGGCGCGGACGATCGTCCTCGCCCTCGTACTCGGCGTGGGAGTCACCGTCGTCTCGTCGATCGCTCCCGCCCGTGCCGCCGCGGCGGTCGCACCGATCGTGGCGCTGCGCGACGGGGCCGTCGTGTCGAAGGAGAACAGTCGCCAGCGCCTGGTCCGGGGTGGCCTCACCCTGATCGCCGGCGTGGCCCTCGGCGCGGCCGGGCTGTTCGGCCCGTCCCTCTCCACCATCGTGACGATCCTCGTCCTGGGCGTGGCGGCCCTCATGGTGTTCCTCGGCCTGACCCTGGCCAGTCCGGCTGTCGCCCGACCGCTCACCGTCGTGCTCGGGTGGCCGGTCGCCCGCCTCATGGGCACGGCCGGCGCACTCGCTCGCGGCAACGCGAGCCGCAATCCCCGCCGCACCGCGACCACCGCTGCCGCCCTGATGATCGGCCTGTCGCTCGTGACGACGGGCTACGTCGTCGGGGAGTCGGTCAAGTCCAGCCTCGGTCGACTGATCGAGCAGTCGGTCACCGCCGACTACGTGATCGCGCCGACCGACGACGGTGCCGGCATGCCGGCGACGCTGGCCGACGAGCTCGAGGCGAGCGGACAGTTCGAAACCGTCACGGGCATGCGTTACGACGACGCTCGACTCGGCACCGACGTGCACGAGGTGACCGCGCTCGACCTGGGGTCGGTCGAGGACCTCTTCGACATCGATCTCCGTAGCGGCGCGCTGCCCACCGGCGACACCACCGACGTGATCGTGCTCCACGACGACCTGGCCGACGAGCTCGCCGTCGGAGTCGGCGACACCGTGCCCATCGAGTTCGCCACCGGCTACACCGCCGATCTGACCGTGGCCGGGATCTACGCCGACGCCACCATCCTCGAGGACCCACTGGTTCCCGACCAGGTGTTCGACGACGCCGGTGCCGAGCAGGCCGACGAGTGGATCGCCGCGTCGCTCGCCGAGGGATCCACGACGGCCGAGCTCGCGCCGCTCGTGGCCCAACTGGAGACGACGTACCCACAGATCTCCATCGACACGGCGTCGGAGTTCCAGCAGTCCCTGGAGGACACCATCGACAGCGCCCTGCTGGTGGTCAACGCCCTGCTCGCGCTCGCCATCGTCATCGCCCTGATCGGCATCGCCAACACGCTGGCGCTGTCGGTGCATGAACGCACCCGCGAGCTGGGCCTTCTCCGAGCCGTCGGCATGACCCGCCGCCAGACCCGGCGGATGGTGCGCTGGGAGGCCGTGATCGTGGCCCTGTTCGGCACCGTGCTCGGGGTCGGCGCCGGGGTGCTCTTCGGCTGGGGTGCGGTGAGCGCCCTTCCCGACAGCAGCTTCGGCGGATCGTTCACCATCCCGATCGCCCCGATCGCGCAAGTGGTCGTACTGGCGGCGGTCGCCACGCTCGTCGCGGCGTGGCTGCCCGCCCGGCGGGCCGGAAACCTGCGCGTGCTCGATGCCATCTCTCACTAGTCTCTCGAGAGCAAACCCCCACTTGGAGAAGCGATGACGCAGGCGAACGTGACCCCCGGACCCGCGGCGCGTGCCGTCGGCGCTCGCAAGTACTACGGCGAGGGCGACACCGAGGTCCGTGCCCTCGACGACGTCGACGTCGAGTTCGCCCGCGGCAGGTTCACCGCCATCATGGGACCATCGGGTTCGGGAAAGTCCACCCTGATGCACTGTCAGGCCGGACTCGACACGCTCACGGGCGGTCAGGTCTTCATCGGCGACACCGACCTCTCGGCCCTGAGCGAGCGCGACCTCACCCTGCTGCGACGCGACAACGTCGGCTTCATCTTCCAGGCCTTCAACCTGGTGCCCACGCTGTCGGCGCTCGAGAACATCACGCTGCCGATGGACCTGGCCGGCGTGAAGCCCGACCAGGAGTGGCTCGATCAGGTCATCGAG
>JAVJSI010000001.1 GCA_040219515.1 Acidimicrobiales bacterium | reverse complement strand
ATCTTCCCCAAGAGTCCATATCGACGGGAAGGTTTGGCACCTCGATGTCGGCTCATCGCATCCTGGGGCTGAAGCAGGTCCCAAGGGTTGGGCTGTTCGCCCATTAAAGCGGTACGCGAGCTGGGTTTAGAACGTCGTGAGACAGTTCGGTCCCTATCCTCTGTAGCCGAAAGAGATTTGAGGAAACCTATCCCCAGTACGAGAGGACCGGGATGGACGTAGCTCTCGTGTGCCAGTTGTCCTGCCAAGGGCATGGCTGGTTGGCGACCTACGGGAGGGATAACCGCTGAAAGCATCTAAGCGGGAAGCCTGTTCCAAGATGAGATCTCTCACCGGGTTAACCGGGTAAGGCCCGTGGTAGACCACCACGTTGATAGGCCGGAAGTGTACGTGCAGTAATGCATTCAGCTGACCGGTACTAATCGGCCGAGGGCTTGGTTTCACATTTCATGTACGGTTGTTCGTGCTCGCTATGGAGTTCTGAAGAGGCAGGGTCCCCGTTGGGGCCCCGTTCTTCGTACCCGTTGGCTTTCGCCAGGGGGTCCGCCGCACCGACGGCGGGAACAAACAGTTTCGGTGGCGATAGCGACAGGGTCATACCCGTTCCCATTCCGAACACGGAAGTCAAGCCTGTCAGCGCCGATGGTACTTGGGACGTCAGTCCCTGGGAGAGTAGGACGCCGCCGGATTTCTCACGCAGGCCTCAGTGCCGGCGCCGCTCGCGGGCTCGGCCCGCTGGAGCGGATCCAGAAACGTTGGCTCAGGCCCCGCTTCGGCGGGGCCTGAGTGCGTTTTGGCGAGATACGCTGGTCGGCCATGTCCAAGGAACGCTCAGGCGACAATCGACCCGATTCTCGCGGCGACGCTCGAGGGAACAAGCGGTCCGAGAAGGGCGCGCGATCGCCGCGTCGCGACGACGGCGAACGTCGCCCGCCCGGGCCCGATCTGGCCGGACCGGCGAGGTGGGGCCGTATCGCCCGTGGCGGCGCGGGCCGTATGGAGTCGCCGGCTATCGGGACCGAGGCCTACGACGATTTCCCGGCGAAGCGACCCCGAAAGCCTCGACCGGCTCCCGAGCCCGAGCGGGCTGTCGACGATGCCGAGGGTGCGCTCGACGTCGAGGCCACCGAACCGGTGACCGAGCCGGAGCCGGCCCCCGAGCGGAAGGCGCCGCCGATACGCGAGCGCAATCTTCCGAGCGCGGCCGATCTCGAGCGTCATGCGGCCCGCGCGGTGAAGCGAGGGCGAGGCCCCGTGCTGCGGGAACGCAAGCCGCTCGGCGCACGACCGCAACGGGTCGAGGATCCCGCTGTCGTACTCAAGCGCCTGGTCGGTCCCGACCGGGCGAAGTCGCTCGCCCGCAAGCTCAACGACGCGGGCCGGGCTTTCCAGGGCGATCGGTTCGCCGATGCGCGAGCGTTGTTGCGGCCCGTGGTCAAGGAGGCCCCGGCGCTACCCGACGGGCGTGAGCTGATGGGCTTGTCGCTCTACCGGCTGGGCCGGTGGAAGGAAGCCGTCGACCAGCTCGAGATCTTCCGCGAGCTCACCGACTCGACCGAGCAGCACCCAGTGCTGGCCGACTGCTATCGGGCGCTCGGCAAGACGCACGAGGTCGAGTTCCTCTGGAAGGAGTTGGGCGAGGCGTCGCCGAGTAGCGAGATCGTCACCGAAGGACGCATCGTGCTGGCCGGCGCCTATGGCGACTCGGGCGACGTGGCGAAGGCGATCCGGACGCTCGAGGCCGGCTGGAAGCCGCCGAAGCGACCGGGCGACCAGCATCTGCGGCGTGCCTACGCGCTGGGTGATTTCTACGATCGGGCGGGAAAGACCGCCCGTGCCCGCGAACTCTTCAAGTGGATCTCGGGTCACGATCCCCACTTCTCCGACGTCAAGACCCGGGTCAAGCAACTCAGCTGAGCCTGTCAGACCCCGTCGATAGTGTCGGTTTCAGGGCGTCGAAGCCGTGTTTCGCCCCGCCCTCCCCGGACCCCGCTTCCCCCAGACCCGCTTCCCCCAGACCCGCTTCCCCGAGATCGAGACGCCTGCCTCGCAGGCCGCGTCGAAAGGGAAGAAGATGAAGCAAGCAGATCGTCGACCGAGCGCAGACGGTTCGTTCAATGTCGCCGCGTTGCGCGGTGTGGTGTCGAGCGAGGTCCGGGTATCGGAGCTCCCAGACGGGGGAGTGGTGCACAACTTCGAGATGAGGACCGGGGAGGGGGATCAGCGCCATGTCGTGCCCGTGGCCTGGCACGATCCGGTGCGACCACCCCGCCTTCAGTCGGGCGATGCCGTTGTCGTGGTGGGCGCGGTGCGCCGACGGTGGTTTCGTGCCGGTGGGTCGAGCCAGAGCCGCACCGAGTTGCTGGCCGACGTCGTGACCAGAGCCGACTCGAGTCGCGCCAGCACTGCGCTCGTTGGTGTCGCTTCGCTCACCGCAGGTGCGGCCGGCAGGGCGTGAGCGGGGATTACGCTCCAGGGCCCGGGGTGTGATTATGGTGGCCGGGCGGGTCCGTTCAGCGTCGCTGGCCTGCGAGGGGGCACCGTGACCACCACAGAAGACCGTTCGTCAGAGGTCCGTGAGGTCGATCGCATCATCGTTCGGTTCGCCGGCGATTCGGGCGACGGTATGCAGCTGACCGGCGACCGATTCACGTCGGCAAGTGCCCTGTTCGGCAACGACCTGGCCACGCTGCCGGAGTTCCCGGCGGAGATCCGGGCACCGGCCGGCACTCTGGCGGGGGTGTCGGCGTTCCAGGTGCACATCTCCGACCACGACATCCACACCCATGGTGATGCGCCCAACGTGCTCGTCGCGATGAATCCCGCGGCCATGAAGAGCGACCTTCCGAAGGTCGAGTCGGGCGGCACGGTCATCGTCAACACCGACGCGTTCGAGGAGCGGAACCTGGCCAAGGCCGGGTACGCCGTCAACCCGCTCGAGGACGGGTCGCTCGACGGCTACTCGGTCATCTCGGCGCCGATGACGTCGCTCACCAAAGAGGTGTGCAAGGACCTCGGGGTGAAGCCCCGCGACGCCGACCGGTCCAAGAACTTCTTCGCCCTCGGTCTCGTTTCCTGGCTCTACACCCGGCCGACGGAGCCGACACTGCTCTGGATCCGCGAGAAGTTCGCGGGCAAGGAGCTGGTGATCGCCGCCAACGAAGCGGCGTTCAAGGCCGGCCACGCCTTCGGCGAGACCGCAGAGTTGAGCGCCAGTCGCCTCGCCGTTCGCCCGGCCCAGCTGCCACCGGGCACCTACACGAACATCAACGGCAACACCGCTCTGTCCTGGGGGCTGATCGCGGCTTCGCAGAAAGCCGGCGTGCCCATCTTTCTCGGGTCGTATCCCATCACCCCGGCGAGTGACATCCTCCACGAGCTGGCGAAGCACAAGAACTTCGGCGTGCGGACGTTGCAGGCCGAGGACGAGATCGCCGCTATCGGGTCGGCGCTCGGCGCCAGCTACGGCGGCCACCTCGGCGTCACCACCACGAGTGGGCCGGGTGTTGCGCTGAAGGGGGAGACGCTCGGCCTCGCGATCAGCCTCGAACTGCCGCTGGTGCTCGTCGACATCCAGCGCGGCGGGCCCTCCACCGGACTGCCCACGAAGACCGAGGCGGCCGACCTGATGATGGCGCGCTACGGGCGTCACGGCGAGGCGCCGCTGCCGATCGTGTCGGCCAACTCGCCGTCGGACTGCTTCCATGCGGCGTTCGAGGCGGTACGCATCGCGTTGCGTTATCGCACGCCGGTGATCCTGCTGTCCGACGGCTATCTCGCCAACGGCACCGAGCCCTGGCTGCTGCCCGACCTCGACGCCTTGCCCGACATCGACGTCGAATTCGCCGCGGGACTGAACGCAGTCGACGAGAACGGCGAGCCGGTCTTCTGGCCCTATGTCCGCAACGAGGATCTGGCTCGGCCGTGGGCGATCCCCGGTACCGACGGCCTCATGCACCGCATCGGTGGCATCGAGAAGGAAGACGGCACCGGCAACATCAGCTACGACCCGGTCAACCACGGGCGCATGGTCGACATCCGCGAAGCGCGCATCGACAAGATCGCCGAGTCGTACCCGGCCACCGACATCGTCGGTGATCCCGACGGGGTGCTGCTGGTCGGCTGGGGCTCCACGTGGGGGGCGATCACCGGTGCCGCCGGCCGGCTCCGCCGCAGCGGCATGCGGGTGGGGCACGTACACCTGCGCAACCTGCATCCGTTCCCCGACGACCTGGGCGCGATCTTCTCGGCGTACGACCATGTGATCGTGCCCGAGATGAATCTCGGGCAGCTCACCGCCCTGCTGCGGGCGAGGTATCTGGTCGACGCCAAGGTGATCTCGAAGGTGATGGGTCAGCCCTTCACCGCCGGAGAGCTCGTCACCCGTATCGAGGAACTGGTCGAGGAGGACAAGGTCAAGTGAGCGACACCGCAACCACCACGAAGAAGGACTGGTCGAGCGATCAGGAGGTGCGCTGGTGCCCCGGCTGCGGCGACTACTCCATCCTGACCGCGATGCAGCTGTTGATGCCCGAGATCGGCACCCGCCGAGAGGACACCGTCTTCATCTCCGGTATCGGCTGTGCGGCCCGCTTCCCGTACTACATGAACACCTACGGGATGCACAGCATCCACGGTCGCTCGCCGGCGATCGCCACGGGGCTGGCGCTCGCTCGGCCCGACCTCGATGTGTGGGTGGTCGGGGGCGACGGTGACATGCTGTCGATCGGCGGGAACCACCTGATCCACGCACTGCGCCGCAACGTCGATCTCACGATCCTTCTGTTCAACAACCAGATCTACGGGCTGACCAAGGGTCAGTATTCGCCGACGAGCGAGGTGGGCAAGGTCACCAAGTCCACCCCGATGGGTTCCATCGACACGCCCTTCAATCCGGTGTCGGTCGCCCTCGGCGCAGAGGCCACTTTCGTCGCCCGCACCCACGACATGGATCGCAACCACATGCAGGAGATGTTCCGTCGGGCCCACGCCCACAAGGGAGCGGCGATCGTCGAGGTCTACCAGAACTGCAACGTCTTCAACGACGGGGCGTTCGCCGCCATCACCAAGAAGGACGCCCGTGACGACATGCTGATCGAGCTCACTCACGGGCAGCCGGTCACCTTCGGCGCCGACGGGGCCCGAGGGGTCGTGCTCGACAACGGAACGGCCCGGCTCGTCGACGTGGCCGACGTGGGAGTCGACGCCCTGGTGGTGCACGACGAGGGGTCGCCCGACCCGTCGGTCGCGTTCGCGCTCAGCCGACTGGCCAACGATCGTGAGAGCCCCACCCCTGTCGGGGTCTTCCGGGCGATCGACCGTCCCGACTACGGCTCGTCGGTCGACGCACAGCTCGCGGCGGCCCAGAACGAGAAGGGGAGCGGCGACCTGCATGCATTGCTCCACAGCCTCCCCACCTGGGAAGTCCGCTGACCGCCTGGGCGATCGACCTCGACGGAGTTATCTGGCGTGGGGCCGAGACGATTCCCGGTGCGCCGGAGGCGATTGCGCGACTGCGTGCCGCCGGTAGGCCGATTGCGTTCGTCACCAACTCCGCGGCCCGCACGCCCGCGCAGGTGGCGGCGAAGCTCGCGTCGCACGGCATCCCCGATGCCGAGCCGCTGGTCATCACCGCGGCCATGGCCGCGGCGGCCATGGTGGCGTCCGGCGACCGGGTCCTGGCGATCGGCAGCGATGGGCTTCGCCACGCAATGACCGAGCGGGGCGCGGTGCTCGTCGACGACGGAACGATCGACGCCGTGGCGCTGGGCATCACCACGGACTTCGACTACACGATGCTCGCCGCCGCGATGCGGGCCATCCGGGCCGGTGCCCGGTTCATCGCGACAAACGACGACCCCACGTTCCCCGATGCCGACGGGCTTCTCCCCGGCAACGGCGCGCTGGTGGCTGCGGTCGCGACCTGTGCGGAGCAGGCGCCCGAGATCGCCGGGAAACCGCACGAGCCAATCGCCCGCTTCGTGCGAGACCGGTTGGGCGATGCCGGCGTGATGATCGGCGATCGCCCGGACACCGACGGTCTCTTCGCCGAGGCACTCGGCTACGACTTCGCGCTGGTGCTCAGCGGGGTGGTGTCGTCCGAGGACCTCCCCGTCGTCCCGACACCACGGTTCGTGGCCGACGATCTCCTGGCCTTGGTCGACGAATTGGGCTGACGAACCGGTTCGGGCCCCGGGCTCGTGAGACACATGGGTCACCCGCCCCATGTCCGCCCTTCTCGCTGCGGTACTCTGAGTGGTTGTGCGGAGGCGTTGGAGTCGAGTCGCTGGTGTTGCGGCCGTCGTAGCGACGGTGGGTCTCAGCGCGGCCGCGTTCCAGATCGACCCCGAGGTGCTCACCGAGGTCGAGACCCCGCCGACCGGTTTGTGGGTTCCGGCCCCCCTGAGTGGCGAAATCGTGCATCTCGACGCCGAGGCGAACGCCGTGACCGCACGCGTCGCGGTGAGCGATCGACTGGCGGATCTCGTCGTCGAAGAAGGCGACGGCGGCGTGGTCGTCGTGGATCGCACCGCCGGGCAGATCTCGCTCGTGGATCCCGCCCTCCATCAGGTGGTGAGGACCACCGGCAGTCTTCCGGCATCGGAGTCGATGGTCGACATCGGACCCGACGGGATCGTGGCGGTGGCAGGGGCCGAGGCGGTGCTCGTCGATCCCTCGGTCACCGACTCGACGCAGGCGACGGTGCCGGCCGACAGCCGCTCGGTGGTGGCCGACGGCGACGGGGCGCTCGTGGAGAACGGTGCCGATCGGATCGCCATCGATGCCGACGGTGCCACCGAGCGTCGGTCGGGCAGCGACGGCCCGTTGGTCCGTGTCGGCGACCGCATCGTCGAGGCGAGACAGGATGGTGTCCGAACCCTCGGCGGCGAGCGACTCGCATGCTTCGAGGACTTCATGGCCAACCCCGACCACATCATCGGCTCGAGCATCGGCTGGGTGGTCGCCATCGTCGGCTCGACGGTGCATGTCGCGGACCTCACCAATGGCGAGTGCGCGGCGACTGCGCTCATCGGCGAGGTGGGCGAGTTGGCGAGGCCGGTGGTGGCGGCGCGCCGGGTGTTCGTGGCCGAACGATTCACCGGAGAGGTGCACGTCGTCGATCCGTCGCGTGAGTCCGACCAGGTCCACCTCGTCCTGGAACCCGGTGACCTGCGCCTTCGTGCTCGCGACGACTTCGTTGTCGCCTACGACCCGGGAAGCTCGCTCGCCGTGTTCCTCGGGGCGGATGGCCCCGGTGACGCGGTCAGCACCTCGGTCGGAGGGTCCGTCTCGACCACCGGTGAGGGCGAGGGCGTCGTCGCGGTCGTCGAGGAGGACAGCACCGACGACGGGCTGGTCGAGGAGACCGATGAGTCGGCGTCGGGCGCCACGGCGAACATCCCGGTCATCGACGCCAATGTCGTCACGACACAGGTGGAGAGCGAACAGATCGACGAGCCGCTGCCGAGCGACGAACTGGTGGCGAACTTCGCCCTGAGTGCGACGACCGTGGCAGTGGATGTACCGGTGAGGTTCGTCGACAAGTCATCGGGAAGCCCTGATTCCTGGGTGTGGGATTTCGGCGACGGCACCGGTGACGAAGGCCCCGAGGCGGAGAAGAGTTGGGAGGAACCCGGTTCCTACACGGTGACGCTGCGGGTGGGCCGCGGCGAGGAGGCCGACGAGATCAGTCTTCCCATCACCGTGGTCCCGGCCGATGCGACGCTGCGACCGGCCGCGGACTTCGTCTACTCGTCGACCGTCGTGGGTGTCGGGAAGCCGGTCGAGTTCGAGGATCGCAGCGACGGTGACATCGAGCGCTGGCGATGGGACTTCGGTGACGGTGACACCGCCTCCGCCCCCGACGTGACCAAGTCCTGGTCGAGGGCCGGCACCTACACGGTGCGCCTCACGGTCGCCAACGAACAGGGTTCCGACACTGCGTCGGTCGTGGTGACCGTCGTCGACGGACTTCGTGCCCCTGTGGCGGCGATCGACGTCGCCACGACGACGGTGGACCTCGGCGAAGCGGTCGCCTTCGTCGGATCCTCGTCCACCGATCAGGCGAGCTATCGCTGGGACTTCGGCGACGGCAAGACCAGCCGTGGTGAGGAAGTGACGCACGTGTTCCTCGCGGAGGGCACCTTCCGGGTCACGCTGCGGGCCGAGAACTCCGTCGGGGTGTCCACGGCAACGGTCGACATCGTCGTCGCACCGGCGACGCGGCCCCCGCGCGCCGTGATCGGCACGCTCCCCGTGGTGATCGAGGTCGGCGACGTCGTGACGTTGTCGAGCCTGTCGACGAACAGCCCGGACTCCGAGCTGTGGGCGTTCGGCGACGGCCAGTCGGCCACCGGCGCGCGGGTCACGCACACGTGGGGGATGCCCGGCACCTATCTCGTGACCCTCACAGCGACCAATGGTGCGGGGAGCGACACGGTCACACAGTCGGTGCAGGTCCTGGCCGAACTCCCGGCGCCGGTCGCCCAGATCGGCGATTTCGTGGCGTCACCGTGGGTCGGGCAGACGACGCTGTTCGTCGATGCCTCGGTGGACGCGACCTCGTGGGAATGGGACTTCGGCGACGGTGTCACTTCCAATGCGCCGGATCCCCTCCACACGTTCACCAGCCCGGGTCAGAAGGTGGTCACGCTCACGGTGAGCAACCGCAACGGCACCGACTCCACCTCGGTGATCGTCGAGCCACGACTCGAACCGACCGCCGCGTTCTCGACGTCGGCAACCGCGATCCGGGCCGGTGGTTCGGTTGCGTTCACCGATGGATCGGTCAATGCCGTCAGCTGGGAGTGGGACTTCGGCGACGGTGGCAGCAGCACCGAGCGCAATCCGACCCGCCGGTACTCGGCGGCCGGGACATTCGATGTCGTGCTCACCGTTCGCAGCAGCACCGGCGACACCGCCACGTCGGATCCGGTGACGATCACGGTCGACCCGGCCGCACCGCGTCTCGACGGGATCACGAAGTTCCCGAATGACACGGGGCCGGTCACCACATCGACGACGAGTTCCTACGCGGCCAGGGTGGCCGCGGCCTCGGGGCCGATCGACCTCTACGAGATCAGCTACGGCGACGGCTCGCCGCTCGAGCGCAACGCAACGGGCACGTTCAGCCACGTCTACACCTCGTCAGGGACCTACACGATGACGATGAGGGCCCGCGGTGCCCTCGGAGACTTCAGTCCGACCGTCTCGCGGACCGTCACGGTGGTCGACCCCGCGGCGCCCCTCGTGAGCATCAGCGGGGTGCCGTCGTCGGCCCAGGTCGGAACCGTGACACTCACCGGCAACACCCTGGCGGGCTCGGGGCCGGTTGCGGTGTGGCGATGGGAGATCACCCAGGGCGCCAACCAGGTGACGTACACCGGGCGTGTGGTCGACCACACGTTCACGGCACCCGGCAACTACCGGGTGCGGCTCATCGCCGAGTCGCCGGTGCCGGCCGTGAGCAACGGCACGGACACACACGACATCACGATCACGCCGCCGCCGGCGCCGGTGATCCAGTCGTTGGTGGCCAGCCCGGCAACGACCACCACCGGTCAGCGGGTCATCTTCACGCCACAGGTCACCGGGTCGGTGTCGACCTGGGAGTGGGACTATGTGGGCGCCGGCTACGTGCCGGGCGCAGCCACCGGTGAATACATCTTCAACACGGTGGGCACGAAGACCGTCTGGCTGCGGGCCACCGGACCGTTCGGCCAGGAGGCGACGAGGTCGGTGACGGTCGTCGTACTGCCGCCGCCCGATCCCTCGCCGCCGGCGGCATCGCCGGCCGGGCCGGTGCCGGTCAACACGACGGTGTCGTTCACCTCGACCGAGGCCAACGGGCTGACCGGGCTGACCTGGTCGTGGAGGATCACCAAGACCGGCGTCTCCGCCCCGACCGCCGTCTACACCGATGTCGGTCCGACCCAGGCCCACCAGTTCACCGAGGCCGGGACCTGGACGATCGAGGTGACAGCCACGGATGCCCGAGGGGTCTCGGGCAGTGATGTGTTGTCCCTGACGGTGAATCCGGTGATCACCCCCAACTTCACTGCGACACCGACCGCGGTACCGAACCAGATGGCGTTCGTCGACTCGTCGACGGGGAGCCCGATCGACGCCTGGCTGTGGGACTTCGGCGACGGGCAGACGAGCACGGCGCAGAACCCGACGGTCACGTTCGCGGCGCCGGGTCCGTACAGCGTCACTCTCTCGGTCACCTCGGGTGGGGTGACCCGCAACGTCACGAAAACCGTGAACGTTCCCTGACCTTCGACCGGTGACCGCCTTCGCGCGACGCCGGAGGTCGAGGCGCGTTGTAGCGCAGCACCCGCGGGTCGAGGTAGCGACGGGGCACCGCCGTGCGGCCACGGATCTCGACGATCCGGGCCTCGGCGACATGGAGCTCGTCCCACGCCGCCGCGGCGTCGTCGGGTTCGGAGGCATGCGGCGCGTGGAGGGCCGCGGCGGCGAGTCCGGCGAGCGCCGCGGTGTGGGCACCGAGAGTGTCGTCCATGGCCGTTGCCATGAAGACGACGTCGCCGGTGGTCGTCGTGGACAGGATGGGCGCGCCGAGCTCGCGCAACCGATCGACCAGTTCGGCCCATGCGCCGAGTACCCGCACCTCCGCCGCTCGCCCTCGGCCGTAGCGGAGGCGCCGACGGAGCACGCGCAGTCCGACGAGCAGCGCGACGAGGGCCAGGACGGCGATCAGTGCATAGCCGGCGACATCACCCCAGGTGAGCTGGTCGTTGCTGCCGATCTCGGGCTCGTCGGGATCCTCGCCGGGACCGAGTTCTCGCGGAAGGGCCTGGGCCTGGAGCGGCGAGTCGGTCGGTGGCGCCGTGGTGGTGGGCACGTTCTCCTGGGCAGAGCTGTCGCCGGTCTCGGTCTCGGCCGGTACCGGGTCGATGATGACCCAGCCGACGCCCGAGAACGCCACCTCGACCCACACCTGGAGGTCCGTCGGCTCGACGATCGGCCCGTTGGCCAGGTAGCCGACCACGACACGACTGGGGATGCCGATCGAGCGCAGCATCAGTGCATGCAGCGAGGCGATCTGTTCGGCGCCCGTGGCGCGCTCCATCTCCAGGTCGTCCCGCAGGCGGCCGAACGAGTTGCCCGGCGGTGTCGACTCGTCTCGGCCGAGCCTCTGGACACGGGCGGTGACCGCATCGACCGCCGAGATCGCGTCGGTCGTCTCGGCGGTGACCTCGGCCGCGGTCTCGCGGATGAGGTCGGGCAGCCCGTTGGGTGGGGTGCCGACCTCGCGGTCGACCTCGTCTCGGGCCGCCTCGATGCCATCGAGATCGGCCCGGCCGACGAGGGTGCCCGAGACGGCGTAGTCGACCGGCGGTCGGGGGCTGATGAGGGTCTGCGCGTCCTCGTTCCAGCGGAGGTCCTCGACGTCGATGCCGACGAGGCGATCAGGGACGGGGATCCACGGGCCATCGAGGTCCTCGAGGCGGATGGAGAGATCGACGGGTTCGCCCGGAGGGAGCTCGGTCGGGGACGGAAAGGTCGCGATCTGCTCGAACTCGGCGGACGGAACCCAACGCTCGCCGTTGTGTTCGTCGTAGACCTGGAGCCGAAGCCGTAGGCCGGCGGGCGGAACCTCGCTCTCGATGCTCAGGACGGGTTCGGTGCCCTGCCGGCGAGTGCCGAACTCGGCCAGGACATCGGGCACCTCGATGTTGACGACCTCGACCTCCCGGGCGGATCGAGGGTCCACGGGGGTGCGGTCGAGAGACGGCGCGACGAGTCCGGCGAGAGCTGCGATCGAGGCGGACGCGCCCACGATGGCAGCGAGCGCAACGACTCGACCCGCCAGCCACTGCTGGTCGGCGGCCCGCGTCAGGGTGGCGACGGCGACGAGTGCGGCCATGCCCGCGCCCACGCCGACCACGGCCGGCGGGAGCCCCCGTGGCAGCACGGCGGCGGTGCTGATGCTCAAGAGCACGGCGCCGGCACCGACGGCGGCGAGCGCGGTGCGGCCGCGAGCCGCGACGTGGACCGCGAGCGCGGCGACGACCCACACCAGGAAGCTCGCGAACGTCTCGGCCCGCTGCGGATCGGTGAGCGGCACCTGTTCGTCGAGCAGCGCGCTCCATCCGTGGAGGACACCGTCGAAGAGCTCACGCACGACGTCGGCCGACCCGGGGCTCGACCAGAATGTCTCGCGCAGGACGACGAGCGTCGCCCAGGCAGCGGCACCAGCCGCAGTGGCCGCACAGATGACCGCCCCGGAGAGCCGAGGTCGGCTGGTCTCGATCGCGCTGGCGACCAGCGAGGCCCCCAACGCCGCGGCGACGATGTTGACCAGCCAGCTCCCCGTCCCGAAGACGTCGCGCATCGGAATGGTGGCCGCGGCGATGAGCAGCCAGATGGCGGCCGTGGTGGTGGGAGCGGGGCGCAGCCTCATCGCCGCATCCGCCGATTCCAGGCATGGGCGAAATCGGTCGATGTGCGGGTGTTCATCAGGATCGCGCCGGCGAGTTCGTGGACCTGGGAGCGCTCGGCGCTGCCCATGCGAATCATGGTGAGCTGGTCGAAACGGTTGCGGACGGGCCCCAGGCTCCGCAAGGCGTCGACACCGGCGCGGCCGGTGATCACGGCGCAGGAGAGGCCGCTGGGGTCCTTGCCGGCGGCGGCCGCTGCTCGACCCAGGTCCATGGTTTCGTCGGCGTGGGGCTGGATCTCGGCCAGGAAGTCCATGACCGCGAGCCGAGACGATCGGTCGTTGATGATGCGACCGTCGGTGGTCCGAAGGGTGAAGGAGAACTTGCGGGTCATCGCGGCGAAAACGATGCTCGCGGCCGCCCGAACGGCGTCCTCGAACGACTCTTCGTCGTAGAGATTGACGGAAGTGTCGAGGATCACCGTGGTGCGCGGTCGGTGGACATCGATGTTGTGACGCACCATGAGATGGCCCACGCGGGCCGACGATCGCCAGTGCACCAGGCGGAGGTCATCGCCGGGCACGTAGTCGCGCAGATTCGAAAAGGTGATGCCGCCCTCGGCGGCCTCGCCGGAGGGGATACCCTCGAGATCGCGCCGCATTCCGGCAGGGAACGGCGCGACATCGTGGACCACCGGGTGGACGATCAGCTGCAGGACCTCGGAGTTGATGTCGCCCCGTCGGGCGAGACCGATCGGGTCGCCGCGTCGAACGGTGAGTGGGCCGACGGTGAAGACACCGCGCCGGGTGGTCGTCAGCTCGTTGGTGAGCACGACCGACTCGCCGGGCTCGAGCGCCGGAATGTCGACGTCGATGTTGCCGTCGCCGAAGCGCTCGCGACCCTTGGAGGTTCCGCTCGTGCGCCGGCCGTCGTTGGTGATCGTGAGCTCGGAGGTGGCCGGGTCGCCCGCGGTGACCCGGTCGGGGAGGATCCGACGCGAGCTGCTGATCTCGGGCGGACGTCCGACGATGATCAGGGCGAGCATCACGGCCGCGACCAGCGTCGCGCCCATGACCGTGAGGGCCGGGTAGCCGACGAGGAGCCCTGCGAGGGCGATGACCAGACCGGCGAAGAGGGTGCCGCGCCCGGCGGGAGTCACCGGTTCAGCTCCGTGTCGTCTCGTCCACCGAAGTCTGGCTCAGTACCTCGCTGATGACGGAGTTGCCGGTGACGCCGCGGAGTTCGGCCTCGGGGGTCACGATGACTCGATGGGGCAGGACGTGGGGCGCCATCAGGCGAACGTCGTCGGGTGCGACGAAGTGCCGACCGTTTCCGGCGGCCCAGGCCCGTGACGCATTGGCCAGGGCGATCGTGCCGCGGGGACTCACACCGATTCGCACGTCGTTGCGGATGCGGGTGGCGCTGGAGATGGCCACGAGATACTCCTTCACCAGCGGACCGACGTGGACACGGTCGGCGATGCGGGTCATGGCGGCGAAGCGAGCGGTGTCGACCACGGGCGCGAGCTCGGTGCGGTCCCACCGCTTCTCGTGCTGGTCGAGGATCTCCATCTCGGTTGCGGCATCGGGGTAGCCGATGTGGAGTCGCATGAGGAAGCGGTCGAGCTGCGCCTCGGGCAACTCGTAGGTGCCGTCGAGCTCGATCGGGTTCTGCGTCGCGAGAACGACGAACGGGTCCGGGACGGGTCGGGGTTGCCCGTCGACGGTGACCTGGTGCTCTTCCATCACCTCGAGCAGCGCGGCCTGGGTCTTCGGCGATGCCCGGTTGATCTCGTCGGCCACGACGACGTTGGCGAACACGGGGCCCTCGTGGAACTCGAAGGTGTTCTCGCCCTGGTTGTAGATCTGTACACCGGTGACGTCGGTGGGCAGGAGGTCGGGTGTGAACTGAATGCGTTGCAACGACCCGTCGATGGTCTCGGCCATCGCCCGCGCGAGTGACGTCTTGCCGACGCCGGGCACGTCCTCGATCAGGAGATGACCATCGGCGAGCATGCAGGTGATGGCGAGGCGCACCACATCGGGCTTGCCCTTCACGACATGTTCGACGTTGGCCACGATTCGGTCGAACTCGTGGCGAAAACTCTCGACCTGCTGTCGAATCGCCTCGTCTGGATCTGCCGCCATGCTTCCCTTCTTCACCGGGGCCACTCGCGCATCGTCGGCCCGGAACACGGCCGATCTGTCGGCCGAACCGTCATGTTAGGGAGCGTGGATGCATAGAGTGACGCCTTCCGGGGATTTCCGTGGAGACGTCGGTGACCGACACGTCGTGGGTATCAGCGCTGAGCGCCGCCTCGAGCGGGCCGTGAGTCGTCGTCGACGACTCGACGCCGAGCTCGTCCGCCGTGGGCTCGTCGAGAGCCGGAGCCGTGCGCAGCTCCTCATCAGCGAGCGGCGAGTGCTCGTGGGAGGGGCGGTCGCCGAGAAGGCGGCGCGTCAGGTCGACCCGGGCGACGCCATCGAGGTGGTGGGCGACGGCCCCCGTTTCGTGTCGCGTGGTGGCGAGAAGCTCGCGGCCGCACTCGAGCGTTTCGCCGTGGACGTGACCGGATGCCGCGTCATCGATGCCGGGTCGTCCACGGGAGGCTTCACCGACTGTGCGCTCCGGGCCGGTGCCGAGACGGTGGTGGCGATCGACGTGGGCCGCAACCAGCTGCACGAGCGGATGCGGGCCGATCCGAGGGTTGCCGTGCACGAGCAGACCAACATCCGTGATCTCGACCCCGCCTCGGTCGGTGGACCCGGCGATGTGCTCGTCGGCGACCTCTCGTTCATCTCGCTGCGGACCGTGCTCGATGCCCTGCTGGACCTGACCGTCGACGGCGGTGATCTGGTGCTGTTGGTCAAGCCGCAGTTCGAGGCGGGCAAGGCCGAAGCCGATCGGGGGAGAGGCGTGATTCGCGACGCCACGGTGTGGACGCGGACCCTGTCCGAGGTGTGCACCGCGCTCCAGAGCCGCGGAGCGGCCATCATGGGCGCCATGGTCTCTCCGATCACCGGTGGCGACGGCAACGTCGAGTTCCTCGTTCATGCCCGACGCGGCGCGCCGCTCGGTGACCTCGAGCCGTTCATCACGGCCGCGCTGGCCGAGGTGGGTGACTGATGGCCCAGATCGGTCTGATCGTGCATCTCGGCCGGGAATCAGCCGCGGCGCACGCTCGGGATCTCGCCGCATGGCTGGTCGCCGAGGGACATCGTGTCCGGATCCCCGACGAGGACGCAGCGGTCAGCGGCCTCGAGGCGTACGGCGTGGCGGCCGCCGAGTTCGGGCCCGGCCTCGATCTCGTGGTCACGCTCGGCGGCGACGGGTCGATTCTTCGGGCCGTGGAACTCCTCGATCGCGCCGAGGTGCCGATCCTCGGGGTCGATCACGGCCAGCTCGGCTATCTCACCGAGGTGGAGCCCGGCGAGGCCGAGGCCGCGGTCGCTCGGGTCCTTCGAGGCGACCACGGTCTCGACGAGCGGATGCTGATCGAGATCGTCATCCGCAGCGGTGACACCGTCCAGCGACATCTGGCGCTCAACGAGGCGGTGGTCGAACGGTCGGCCGAGGTGAACACCATCCGGTTGGTCGTCGACCTCGACGACGAGTTCTTCACCACCTACGCGGCCGACGGGCTGATCGTCGCCACTCCCACCGGGTCGACGGCTTACGCCTTCTCGGCCCGCGGCCCCATCGTCGACCCGAGTCATTCGGCGCTGCTACTGACTCCGGTGTCGCCCCACATGCTCTTCGACCGGTCGTTGGTCCTGGCGCCCACCACCCGGTGTCGTCTCACCATCGATGGTCACCGTCCGGCGACAGTGTCAGTGGACGGTCGTAGGGTGGCGCTCGTGGGTGATGGCGACACCATCGAGTGCACCGCCGCCGCACACAAGGCCCGACTCATCTCCCTCGGGCCACGTCGTTTCCATCGAGTGCTGAAGGCGAAGTTCGGGCTGAATGACCGCTGAACCCACCAACATCCCTGGCCCCGTCCCTGTTCCGAGTCCTGGAGTGTCGTCCCCATGCTGATCGAGCTGGTCGTGCGTGATCTCGGTGTCATCGACGAACTCTCGCTCGTGCTCGGATCAGGCATGACGGCGGTCACCGGCGAGACCGGCGCGGGCAAGACCCTCGTCGTCGGGGCGATCGACCTGCTGACCGGCGGGCGGGCCGACGCGTCGCTGGTGCGGCCGGGTGCCGAGGAAGCCGAGATCGAGGGCCGATTCGTGCACGACGACGAGGAGGTCGTGGTCCGAAGGGTCATTCCCCGCGACGGACGCTCGCGGGTCTACATCAACGGCCGACTGGCCACGGTGGCCGCCCTGAGCGAGCACGGTGCCGACCTGGTCGACCTCCACGGCCAACATGCCCACCAGTCGCTGCTCAAAGGGCCTGTGCAGCGGGCGGCGCTCGATCGCTTCGGTGCCATCGACACCGCCGGTCTGGCCGCGCTGGTCGACGACCTGCGCGCGGTCGACGCCGCACTGGCCGAGCTCGGCGGCGACGAACGGGCCCGAGCGCGCGAGATCGATCTCCTGCAGCACCAACTCGACGAGATCGAGGCCGCCGGCATCTCGGGGCCCGACGAGGACCGCCGTCTCGACGAGGAGGAGAGCCTCCTGGCCGATGCCAACGCCCATCGCGATGCCGCCGCCGTCGCCCGGGGTCTGCTCGATGCCGACGGACCGGCGTCCGACGCCATCGCCGCCGCGCTGGCGGCCGTCGAGGGTCGAGCCCCCTTCGTCGAGGTCGAGGCGCGCCTGCGGTCGATCACGGCCGAGCTGGCCGACCTCGCCGCCGAGGTGCGCGACCAGGTCGAGGCGATCGACGACGATCCCGAGCGCCTCGCCGTCCTGCGAGAACGACGAGCCCTACTGCGTGAGCTCCGCCGCAAGTACGGCGACGATCTGGCCGAGGTCGCGGCGTTCGCCACCGAGTCCGCCGAGCGTCTCGCCGAACTGCGCAGCCACGACGAACGGGCTGCGTCACTCGACGTCCGACGCGGTGAGCTGCTCACCGAGCTCACGAAGGAGCAGGCGCGGGTCCGCGCCGCCCGGGTTGCCGCTGCGCCCCGGCTCGCAGCGGCCGTCGAGGGCCATCTCGGTGGCCTGGCGATGGCCAGCGCCCGGCTCGAGGTGCAGGTCGAGGGACCCGCGGGCGACGACGTCACGTTCCTGCTGGCCGCGAACGCCGGGCACGATCCGCAGCCGTTGGCCAAGGTGGCATCCGGCGGCGAACTCGCCCGCACAATGTTGGCGTTGCGCCTGGTGCTGAGCGCCGGGCCACCCACACTCGTGTTCGACGAGGTCGATGCCGGTATCGGCGGCGCGGCCGCGAACATGGTCGGCGCATCGCTCGCGGCGCTGGCCGACACCCACCAGGTCCTCGTGGTCACCCATCTCGCCCAGGTCGCAGCCGTTGCCGATCACCATGTGGCGATTTCCAAGCGCGCCGTGAAGGGTGCCACCGTGAGCGCGGCAACGCTGCTCGATCGGGAGACGCGGATCACCGAAGTGAGCCGGATGTTGTCGGGTTCACCCGACTCGGAGGCCGCCCGTGAACATGCCATCGAACTTCTCTCGGCCGGGAGGTCCTAGAAATGATCCCGCACCGTGCGCGCCAGGCGGCCCTCGATTGGTTAGGTTGAGATCCCGATGACGAAGCACATCTTTGTTACCGGCGGCGTGGTGAGTGGCCTGGGCAAGGGCCTCAGTGGTTCCTCGCTCGGTCGGTTGCTGAAGGCCCGTGGCCTGCGGGTCACGATGCAGAAGCTCGACCCCTACCTCAACGTCGACCCCGGCACCATGAACCCGTTCGAGCACGGTGAGGTGTTCGTCACCGACGACGGCGGCGAGACCGATCTCGACCTCGGCCACTACGAGCGTTTCGTCGACGAGAACCTCACCCAGGACTCCAACGCCACCACCGGCTCGATCTACTCGTCGGTCATCGCGGCGGAGCGCCGCGGCGACTATCTCGGCAAGACCGTGCAGGTCCTCCCGCACATCACCGACGAGATCAAGCGCCGGATCAACCGGCTCGTGTCCGACGACGTCGACGTCGTGATCACCGAGGTCGGCGGCACGGTCGGCGACATCGAGATCCTGCCGTTCCTCGAGGCGATCCGGCAGTTCCGTCTCGACGTGGGTCGCGAGAACGTGTTCTACGTCCACGTCACACTGGTGCCCTTCATCGGGCCCTCGGCCGAACAGAAGACCAAGCCGACACAGCACTCGGTCACCGAACTGCGCAGCCGCGGCATCCAGCCCGACGCCATCGTGTGTCGTTCCGACGATCCGATCAGCGCCGATCTGCGTCGCAAGATCTCGAATCTGTGCGACGTGCCCATGGAGGGCGTGGTCAACGCCGCCGACGCGTCGAGCCTCTACGACATCCCGTTGGTTCTGCACGACGAGGGGCTCGACGACTATGTCTGCCGCATCCTCGGGCTCGACGAGCACGAAGTCGACCTCGCGCCATGGAAGGAGATCGTCGCCAAGGTCGAGGCCGCCACCACGCCGGTGCGCGTCGGTCTGATCGGAAAATACGTCAGCCTGCCCGACGCCTACCTGTCCGTCGTCGAGTCGCTCAACCATGGTGGCCTCCACCACGGCGGCGACATACAGATCGAATGGATCCAGGCCGAGGAGGTCGAGGGGCTGCTCGCCGCCGGCCGTCTGAAGGATCTCGACGGCATCGTGATTCCCGGCGGCTTCGGTGAACGCGGCGTCGAGGGAAAGATCGCCGCGGCCGCCTACGCCCGCGAGTTCGACGTGCCGTGTCTGGGTCTGTGTCTCGGCATGCAGGTGATGACCATCGAGTTCGCCCGCAACGCGCTCAACCTCGCCGGCGCGAATTCCACCGAGTTCGACAGCCGCACGCCGCACCCGGTCATCGACCTGATGGAGAGTCAGCGCGACGTCACCGACATGGGCGGCACCATGCGGCTCGGGGCCTATGTGGCACAGCTGCTCCCGGGCTCTCGCGTCGCCGAGGCCTACGGCAAGGAGACGGTGTCCGAGCGACATCGCCACCGCTACGAGTTCAACCCGAGATACCGCACTCGCTTCGAGGGCAGCGAACTCGTGCTGAGCGGCGAGTCGCCCGACGGTCGCCTGGTCGAGTTCATCGAGCTCGAGAATCACCCGTTCTGGATCGCCACCCAGGCCCACCCCGAGTTCAAGAGCCGACCCGATCGTCCGTCGCCGCTGTTCCGCGAGTTCGTCAAGGCATCGATGGAGCGAGCGGCCGGCCGCAATCCACAGCTCCTCGATCTCGACGCCACCACCGCCGCCGAGTCGGCCAGCGCCGAGTCGTGACCGTACCGGGGCCGCGGTCGGCTTCGGGGTTCCGCCGCATCTCCGAACGTCAGGTCCACGAAGGGTGGGCGATCGACGTCGTCGTCGCCGAGTTCGAGACGCCCGACGGAGAGCTGGTCAGCCGCGACGTCGTCCGTCATCCCGGCGCCGTCGCAGTGGTGCCCCTCGACGGCGACGAGTTCGTCCTGGTTCGGCAGTACCGGGCGCCGGCCGAGCTCGATCTTCTCGAGATCCCCGCCGGCAAACGCGATGTCGCGGGCGAGGCCCCGGCCGCAACCGCGCTGCGTGAGTTGGCCGAAGAGGTCGGCCTGACCACCTCGACCCCCCTCGTGCCCCTGGCCGAGTTCTACAACTCGGTCGGCTTCTCCGACGAGTACTCCCACGTGTTCCTCGCCACCGATCTTCAGGCCGTGCCGCTCGACCGGCAGGGGCCCGAGGAGCAGCACATGACCATCGAGCGTTGGCCGGTCGACACCGTCGCCGGGGCCATCGCCGACGGCGAGATCAAGGATGCCAAGACGGTCATCGGCCTGCTGGCCGCGCTGCGTCACCTGGGGCGCTGACGTTGGGCCCGCTCGTCGATGCCGCCGATCGTCTCGACGACGAGGCCGAGGACTTCCTGGTCTGGCTGGCCGTGGAGAAGGGCCGCTCGACCAACACCCTGTCGGCCTACCGGCGTGACCTGGTTCGCTATCGCGACCATCTCGAACGGCGGGATGGCACGGTGATCACGGCCACCGAGGACGATGTGATCGCGTTCGTCCACGTGCTGGTGGGCGAGGGACTGGCCCCGGCGTCGGTCACCCGTACCCTCGTGGCCGTGCGGGGACTGCACCGCTTCCTCGTGGCCGAGGAGTGCCGGCCCGACGACCCCGCAGCCGAGGTCGAGATGCCCCGAGTGCCACGCGGGCTTCCGAAGGCGCTCACGCTCGATCAGGTCACCGCCCTCATCGAGGCGGTCGTCGGCGACCATCCGGTCGCCCGGCGGGATCGTGCCATCCTCGAGACGCTCTACGGCACCGGCGTGCGCATCTCGGAGCTCGTGGGCATGTCGTTGGGCGATGTCGATCTCCACGACGGACTGGTGCGGGTGATGGGCAAGGGCAGCAAGGAGCGCATCGTGCCCATCGGTCGTCACGCCGCGATTGCACTCGCCGCATGGACCGCGCCGGCCGGCCGGCGGGTCATGGAGCCCGCGCGGTGGAGCAGTCGCACCGATGCGGAGGCGGTGTTCCTCAACCATCGTGGCGGTCGGCTGAGTCGACAGGGCGCCTGGGGTGTCGTCCGCAAGCACGGGCTCACCGTCGGCTTGAGTGCCGAGCTCTCCCCGCATGTGCTGCGGCACTCGTGTGCCACTCACATGCTCGATCACGGGGCCGATATTCGTACCGTGCAGGAGTTTCTCGGTCACGCGTCGATCTCGACCACCCAGATCTACACCAAGGTCTCGACCGAACGCCTGCTCGCCGTGTATCGGGCGGCCCACCCGAGGGCGGCGTCCTGATGGGTGGTGCACTGCACCTGACCAGGCGTTTCTTCGGCGCGCTCCGCCCCGGTGGTCCACCCGAAGTCGATCGGGCATGGATCGAGCAGGTGCTGTCCGAACCCGAGTATGCGCTCTGGCGGCGCCAGTACGGCCCCGACCGTCGCCATACCGCAGCCGTCGCCCGCGAGGTCGAACGTCGACTGGGCAACGAGGCCACGCCCCCGGTGCTGGCCGCCGCACTGCTGCACGACATCGGCAAGATCGACGCTGATCTGGGCACGTGGGGACGGGTGGTCGCCACGGTGTCGGCCAAGGTCGCCGGTCGCGACACCGCCAGGCTGTGGTCGAAGAGCACCGGATTCACCCGCAAGGTCGGGCTCTACCTCCAGCATCCGGAGATCGGCGCGGACATGCTCGAGATGGCCGGCAGCGACCCGCTCACCGTCGCCTGGGCCGAGCAACACCATCGTTCGGCCGACGAATGGACCATCGACCCCGCCATCGCACAGGTCCTTCACGACGTCGACGACGACTGACCCCAACCCCAACCCCAACCCCAACCCCAACCCCAACCCCAACCCCAACCCCAACCCCAACCCCAACCCCAACCCCGCTTCTCGGTGGAGTTGACCACCGCGGAGGTGGGCAACTCGCCTCAATTTGGCGGGTTCGGCGGGTTCGGCGGGTTCGGCGGGGTCAGGTGGGGAGGAGGCCGAGGTTGGACTTGGCGCGGGCGAGGACGGGGGCGGCGACGGCGCGGGCCTTGTCGGCGCCGAGGGCGAGGAGGCGGGCGGTCTCGCCCGGGTCGGCCTCGAGCTCGCGGAACCGCTGCTGGATGGGTTCGAGGAGGGCGACGACGGCGTCGGCGGTGTCGACCTTGAGCTGGCCGTACTGCTCGTATTCGTCGGCCAGGACTGAAGGATCGCGGTCGGTGGCCGCTCCCAGGATCGACAACAGGTTGGAAACGCCCGGCTTCTCGGCGAAGTCGAAGCGGACCTCGCCGTCGTTGTCCGTGACGGCGCTCTTGATCTTCTTGGCGATCTGCTTCGGGTCGTCGAGTAGCCCGACGGTGCCCTTGGGGGAATCGAGCGACTTCGACATCTTCGCATCGGGGCGCTGGAGATCCATGACTCGGGCACCGGCTTTGGGAACGACGGCCTGGGGCAGCACGAAGGTCTCGCCGTAGCGGGAGTTGAACCGCTCGGCGATGTCGCGGGTGATCTCGATGTGCTGGCGCTGGTCCTCGCCCACCGGCACCTCGTCGGTGTCGTAGAGCAGGATGTCGGCGGCTTGCAGGGCGGGATAGGTGAACAGCGCGCCGGAGATGAATTCGTGCTGGTCGGACTTGTCCTTGAACTGGGTCATGCGGCTGAGCTCCCCGAAGGAGACGTTGCACTGCATCAGCCACGCGCCCTCGGTGTGTTCGCGCACATGGCTCTGCACGAACAGGGTGCACACCTCGGGATCGAGTCCGGAGGCGACCAGCAGCTGGGCGAGACGCATCGTCGCCTCGCCGACCTCGCCAGGGGTTTTCGGGACGGTGATGGCGTGGAGGTCGACGATGCAATAGATGGCGTCGGCGTGTTGTATCCGGGTCCAGTTGCGGATGGCGCCCAGGTAGTTGCCGAGATGGAGTTCGCCCGTGGGCTGGATGCCGGAGAAGACGCGGGTCATGGGGTCGCATGGTACGGCCGCGGCGCCGCCGTGTCGGTCATTTCTCGGTGTCGGCGTCGTCGGCCGCCTCGAGCGCCCGCTTGTAGACGGTGAGGGTCTCGTCGCGGGCGGCGCCGTGGTCGACGATCGGAGTGGGATAGGTGTCGCCGAGGGTGACGCCCGCCGCCTCGAGGTCGAGCGGAGCGACGGCCGAAGGCTCGTGGATCGCTTCGTCGTCGAGATCGGCCAGTTCGGGCACCCAGCGACGGATGTACGTGCCGTCGGGATCGTGCCGCTCGCTCTGCGTGGTCGGGTTGAAGATGCGGAAGTACGGGGCCGCGTCGGGTCCGGTGCCGGCAACCCACTGCCAGTTGCCCGCGTTCTGGGGGATGTCGCCATCGGCGAGCATGTGGCGGAACCAACGCTCACCCCGTCGCCAGTCGACCAGGAGATCCTTGACGAGGAACGACGCGGCGATCATTCGGACGCGATTGTGCATCCAGCCCGTCTCGGCGAGCTGACGCATGCCGGCATCGACGATCGGGTAGCCGGTGCGTCCGTCGCGCCAGGCGGCGAACGCCCGGTCGGCGTCGTCGCCGGTCTCCCACTCGATCCGGTCGTAGTCGGGGCGCAGCGCCACGCGGTCGATGTCGGGTCGGGCGTAGGTCGTGTGGGCGTACCAGTCACGCCAGGCGAGCTGACGCACAACGGCCCCGGCGCCGTCGTTGCGCTTCCGTCCGAGCGTGCGGGCGAGATCGCGGGCCGAGACCCGGCCGAATCGCAGGGCGATCGACAACTCGGTGGTTCCCGCGTGGTCGGGGCGATCGCGCTCATCGGGGTAGTCGGGCGCCCGCTCGACGGCCCGGTCCACGATCTCCGCCGCGGTCGGCGGAGTCGGCGAGGAGACGGCGGGAATGTCGTCGGTGGTCGTCGATGCCAGCGAGTTGGGTTCGCCCGAGACCGCAGGTTCGACCGGTACCTCGGCCCACGCCTTGTGGAAGGGCGTGAACACCCGCGACAGGGTGCCCTTCTTCGTCAGCACGCTGCCCGGTGGCTGCACGAGGGTGCCCCAGTGCCGCACGAGCGGGTCGGCCAGTGCCGCGTCGACGGCATCGTCTCGTGCCTGCGACCAGCGGGTGACATCGGCGTTCGCGTGGACCTGTTCGGCGCCGGTCTCCTCGACGACGCGGGCCACGATCTCGGCCGGATCACCGGTCTCGACCCGCAGACGGCCACCGTGTTCGCGGAGTTGCGAATCCAGATCGTGGAGACCGTGGAGGAAGGCGTCGCGGCGAAACGGACCGGCCGCATCGAGCAGCGTCGGCTCGATCACCACGAGCGCGATTGTGTGGTCGGCCTCGCAGGCGGCCGCCCACGCAGGGTTGTCGTCGAGGCGCAGATCGCGGCGGAACCAGGCAATCGAAGTCGAACTCACCGGGCCAACCTAGAACGCCGAGTCGGGAGCATGGCACCCGGGCCTTCGCGGTCTAGGGTCACCTGAATGTCGTACGAGGTGCACACATCGGTCTTCGACGGACCCTTCGATCTCCTGCTGCATCTGATCCTGCGGGAGCAGGTCGACCTCTACGAGATCAACCTGTCGGAGATCGTCGATGCCTACCTCGTCGAGCTCGACAAGATGGATCGGCTCGATCTCGAGGTCGCCACCGAGTTCCTGTTGATCGCGGCGACCCTCGTCGAACTGAAAGCCCGCCGGCTCCTGCCCGACGACACCGAGATCGATCTCGACGACGAGCTGGGGCTGTGGGAGGAGCGCGATCTGCTGCTGGCCCGGCTGGTCGAGTGCAAGACCTTCAAGGACGCCGCCCTCGTGCTGCGCAGGCTCTCGGCCCATGCGGCGCGCTCCTACGCCCGCCGCGTCGGGCCGGTCGAGGAGCGCTTCATCGGCCTGGCGCCGGATCTGCTCGACAACACGACGCCCGAGGACCTGCGCGCCGCGTATCTGAAGGCCACTGCGCCCAAGCCCGTGGTGCGCGTCGACCTCTCCCACGTCACACCGATCAAGGTCACTGTGGCCGAGGCGGTCGAGGAGCTCGTCGACGAGTTGCCTCGGATGGGCCGGATCACGTTCCGCGAACTCACGTCCGAGCTGGTCGACCGCATCGAGGTCGTGGTGCGGTTCCTCGCCGTGCTCGAATTGTTCAAGCAGGGTGTGGTCGAGCTCGACCAGCACGGCAACTTCGGCGACATCACCGTGGTCTGGGTCGGTGACGACTCGGTGTCGGCCGAGGCCATCACGATCGACACCTACGAGGGGTAGCAATGGTCGCCGAACACATCCCGCCGGCCCTCGAGGCCATCCTTCTGGTCGCCGACGAACCCTTGCCGTCGGCCCTGCTCGCCCAGCTCGTGGGGGCCTCCGTCGACGAGGTCGAGACGACCTGCGCCGATCTCGCTCACCAGTACGAGGTCGAGGGTCGAGGGTTCATGCTCGCCCGCGTGGCCGGCGGCTACCGCTACCAGACCGCCACCGATCAGGCCCCGTACGTCGAGCGCTTCGTGCTCGACGGCCAGTCGTCCCGACTGTCGGCCGCCGCGCTCGAGACGCTTGCCGTGGTCGCCTACAAACAGCCGGTGTCGCGCAATCAGATCGCGTCGATTCGTGGCGTCAACGTCGACGGCGTGATGCGGACGCTGCAGCAGCGGGGCTATGTCGACGAGGTCGCGCGCGATCCTGGTCCCGGCCAGGCCGTGCTCTACGGCACCACGCCGACCTTTCTCGAACGGCTCGGCCTCGATTCGGTGAGCGATCTCCCGCCGCTGGGTGAGTTCTTCCCGGGCACCGACGTGGTCGAGGCTCTCGAGCGCGGTCTGCGGGTCGTGTCCGACGCCGAGGTCCTGGCCGAGGCCGGCAGCGAGGCCGAAGCCGGCACCGAATCGGAAGCCGACGTCCAACCGGAAGCCAGGACCGAACCCGGGCCCGACGAGTCGTGAACACCGACGGCGAGCGCTTGCAGAAGGTGCTCGCCCGACTCGGTTTCGGGAGTCGCCGGGTCTGTGAGGACCTCATCGCCGAGGGGCGGGTGACGGTCAACGGCGATGTCGCGGTGCTCGGTCGTCGCGTCGACGTCGATGGTGACGAGGTCGCCGTCGATGGCGCGGTCGTCGGCATTCGCCCCGGCCTCGTCTACTACCTGCTCAACAAGCCGACCGGGGTCATCACGACGGCCGACGACCCGCAGGGTCGGCCCACCGTCGTGCAGATGGTGCCCTCGGAGCCCCGGGTCTTCTCGGTGGGTCGCCTCGACGGTGACACCGAAGGTCTGCTGCTCATGACCAACGACGGCGACATGACCCACCGCCTGACCCATCCATCGTTCGGTGTCGAGAAGGAGTACCTGGCGAGCGTCGAGGGCTCGCCGAGTCGCGGGGCCATCAGGAATCTGCGGGAAGGCGTCGAACTCGACGACGGCCCGACGTCGCCGGCCCGGGTCACCGCGGTCGACGACTCGCTGCTGCGCATCACGATCCACGAGGGTCGCAACCGCCAGGTGCGGCGGATGTGCGAAGCAGTGGGTCACCCCGTCACCCGGCTCGTCCGCACCCGGATCGGGCCGATCGCCGACCGTCGCCTCAAACCGGGGGAGTGGCGGGAACTGACACGCGACGAGGTCCGCAGCCTCGAGATCGCCGTCGGCGGGAACTCGTCGTTGGGGGAGCCGGGCGAGGGGTAGCATCGTCCCCCGTGAGTGACACGCGGACCGCGATGGTCGTTGGGGTCGGCCTGATCGGCGGATCTGTGGGCTTGGCCCTCCGCGACATCGGCTGGCACGTCATCGGTGTCGATCAGGACGAGACAAATCTGGCCGAGGCGATCGAGATCGGCGCCATCGACGAGGCCGGCGAACTCGGCGAGTGTGATCTTGCCGTCATCGCAACCCCCGTGAATTCGGTGGCGGCGCTGGCCACGGCCGCGCTCGAGGCGGGCGCGGCGATGGTGACCGACGTCGGCAGCGTGAAGGGCCCGATCACCGCGCTCGTCGACGATCCCCGCTTCGTGCCCGGCCACCCGATGGCCGGCAGCGAGCAGGACGGTCTTGCCGGCGCCTCGGCCGACATGTTCAGCGGCGCGATGTGGGTGCTCTGTCCCACCGAAGGCACCGATGACGCTGCGTTTGCCGAGGTCAGAGGGGTCGTGGCCGCCCTCGGCGCCCAGGTGATCGTGATGCCACCGGAGCGTCACGACACGCTCGTCGCCGTCGTCTCGCACGTGCCCCACCTCACGGCGGCGACGCTGATGCGCGTGGCCGAGGGCCGGGCGGAGGAGCATCGCTCGCTCCTGCGGCTGGCGGCCGGGGGTTTTCGCGACATGACCCGGGTGGCGGCCGGACATCCGGCCATCTGGCCCGACATCTGCACGCAGAACCGCGGCGCGATCACCGATGTGCTCGATGAGTTGATCCGCGAGCTGGCCGGCCTTCGCGACGTGGTCGCCAACGGTGAGACCGAGCAACTCCTCGGCCATCTCGAGGCCGCCCGCCAGGCTCGCCGCAATCTGCCGACCACCGCGCCGTCCTCGGAGCAGATGTCGGAGATGCGTATCCCGGTCCTCGACCGCCAGGGCGAGATCGCCGCGGTTGCGACCCTCGCGGCCGACCTCGACGTCAACATCTACGACCTCGAGATCGCTCACTCGGCCGAGGGACCCCGTGGCGTCATCGTGGTGCTGGTCGAATCGGCGATGGCCGAGCGCTTCCAGGGCGGGCTGATGGTGCTCGGCTACCGACCGTCGATTCGTCCCCTCGGCTGAGCGATGGTCATCTACCCGCGCGCCGTGTCCGACCCGAGGGCATTGCCCGATCCGTTTCCCATCGAGCCGCTCACCTCGCCGCCCGACGCCACGGTCGTGCTGCCCGGCTCGAAGAGCATCACCAACCGTGCACTGGTCGCCGCGGCGCTGGCCGACGGCGACACGCGGATAGAGGGTGCGCTCTTCGCCGAGGACACCGACGCGATGGTCGAGGGACTGCGCTCGCTCGGCATCGTGATCGACGCCGACCCGGCGACGGCATCGATGGTCGTGCATGGTTGTGGCGGCGAGCTTCCGGGCCTCGAGGTCAGGGTCGATGCCCGCCAGTCGGGCACGACGGGACGGTTCCTCACGCCGTTGGTCGCCCTCGGCGCGGCTCCAGTGGTGGTCGACGGCGCCCCCCAACTCCGGGGCCGTCCGATGGGCGACCAGATCGACGCGCTCCGCGCCATGGGCGTCACGGTGGAGGAACTCGGCGACCCGGGCTGTCTTCCTCTGCGGCTGACCGGGCCCCTGCGCTCAGCGGGCATCGCCCTGCCGGCCGATGTGTCGAGCCAGTTCCTGTCGGGTCTGCTGCTCGCCGGCGCGGTCCACGGACTCGACGCCCGGCTCACCACCGCGGCGGTGAGTCGCCCGTATCTCGAGATGACGGCGGCGGTCATGCGGTCCTTCGGGGCCGAGGTCAGCGCCGACGACGGCACCGCGTGGACGGTCGGCGGCGGCTACTCGTCGCCCGGCACCTTTGTCGTCGAGCCCGATGCCTCGGCTGCCTCCTACTTCCTGGCCGCGGCGGCGATCACCGGCGGTCGGGTCCGCCTCGACGGCCTGGGTGCGGCGTCGCTCCAGGGCGACGTGGCCTTCGCCGAGGTGCTCTCGGACATGGGCGCCCTCGTCGACATCGGCACCGATCACCTCGAGGTGCGGGGCGCACCGCTGCACGGCATCGAGGTGGACCTCCGCCACATCTCCGACACCGCGCCCACGCTCGCGGTGGTCGCCGCGTTCGCCGACGGTCCGACGCGCATCACCGACATCGGTTTCGTCAAGGGCAAGGAGAGCGATCGCATCGGCGCGCCGGTCACCGAGCTCCGCCGTTGCGGCGTCGACGCGGAGGAGTTCCCGGGAGGACTGGTCATCCGGCCGTCGGGACCACCGGCGGCGGCGACCTTCGCCACCTACGACGACCACCGCATGGCGATGGCCTTTGCGCTCATCGGCCTCGTGGTCCCCGGGGTGGCGGTGCGTGACCCCGGCTGCGTCGCCAAGACCTTCCCCGGCTACTTCGAGGCATTGGAACAGTTGCGATGACGCGGCATGATGTGCGCTCATGCGTGTGATCGCGATCGACGGACCTGCAGGCTCCGGCAAGTCCACCGTTGCCAAGGCCGTCGCCCAGCGGGTCGGTCTGCCCTATCTCGACACCGGCGCGATGTACCGGGCCGTGGCCTACGCCGTGCTGCGGGCCGGCGGTGACCCCGCCGACCTGGAGTTCGCGGCCAACACGGCACGCTCGATGGAACTCGATGTCGGACTCGAGAAGGTGATGGTCAACGGGGCCGACGCAACCGTGGAGATTCGTGGGCCCGAGGTCACCCGGTCGGTGAGCCTGGTGGCCGCCAACCCCGCCGTGCGGGTCGAGCTGGTCTCCCGCCAACGGGAGTGGACGGCCCGCCGCGACGGCGGCGTGCTCGAAGGGCGCGACATCGGCACCGTCGTCTTCCCCGACGCCGACCTCAAGGTGTACCTCACCGCCGACCCCGAAGAGCGGGCTCGCCGCCGAGCCCAGGAAGTGTCCGACCTCGACTACGAGACGGTGGCCGCCGACCTCGCCCGTCGGGACACGCTCGACAGCACACGCGACGCGGATCCTCTGACCGAGGCGCCGGGTGCGGTGGTGGTCGACACCACCGGCCTGTCGATCGACGAGGTCGTCACGGAGATCGCTCGGTTGTTGGAGGAACGGGGCCCGGAGTGAGCAAGCACGTGACCTACGGTTCGCAGGCGATCGACACGCCGGAGCGGAGTCGACACGGTCTCGTCGGGCGCATCATGTACCGCCCCTTCTGGCTGTTCGTCTACACCATCTGCAAGGTGCTGTTCCGCCTCCAGGTGCACGGGCGTGAGAACCTGCCCGATGGTCCGTTCATTCTCTCCGCGGTGCACCGGTCGTTCGCCGACACGCCCATCGTCGGCGTGATCACGAGGAAGCGACTGCGGTTCATGGGTAAGGAGAGCCTGTGGAACTCGAAGCCGCTGGGGGCGTTTCTGACCTTCTTCGGTGGGTTTCCGGTCGAGCGGAGCGGCGCCGATCGCACCGCGCTGCGAGCCGCCGAGGACGTCCTGGCCCTGGGTGAGCCACTGGTGATGTTCCCGGAAGGGACGCGCCAGGAAGGGCCCCGTCTGCGTCGTGAGCAGGTGCACGACGGGCCGTCGTTCGTCGCCGCGCGGGCAGGGGTGCCGATCGTGCCGGTGGGCATCGGGGGAAGCGCCAAGGCGCTGCCGCTCGGGGCCAGGATCCCGCGTTTCCACAAGGTGGTCGTGGTGATCGGCACGCCGATCCCGCCGCCCGAGAAGGTCAACGGGAAGGTGCCGCGACGAGCGGTGAAGGACCTGACCGACACGCTCTTCCACCAGCTGGGCGACCTCTACATCGAGGCGCGTGTACGGGCCGGCGACGAGCCCGCGTCGACCTGAACCTCAGCCCAGAGCGCGGTTCATTCCAGGGCGAAGCGCGTGAAGGCAACGACCGACGCGATCTCCAGCTCGGTGAGCACGTCGGCGTACGGCGGCATGCCGTCACCGCCGTTGGTGACGATGTCGATCTGGTCGGCGGCGTCGGGATAGTTGACGAGCACCGTGCCGGCGAGTGGCGGTCCCTGCCCACCCTGACCTTCGGCCCCGTGGCAGGTCGCACACTGTTGGGCGTAGATCTCGCGTCCCTCGTCGACCATGTCGCCGACCTGTCGGGCCAGCGGAAGCTCAGAGGTGTCGGGACTGCCGTCGAGCGTAAAGAGCAGCACGACTGCGGTGGCGGCGGCGGTGCCCACCAGCCACTGGGCCGCCGAGGTCGCCTTCCGTAGGCGGGTCACGAGCCGATTCCTGCGTAGAAGTAGAGGGCGCTGGTCCACCACGCGACGATCATGGCGATACCGAGCATCGCGCCGGTGACGGGCACGGCCCACTCCGGACGGTCGCCGGAACGCACGGTGAGCACCTGGGCGACGTAGAGGCCGTAGGCGACGCAACCGAGCAGCGAGTGCAGGGCGAGCCGGGTGTCGTCGGCGCGATAGCCGAGTGTCCACAGGCAGTGGAACACGACCGGGATCGACATCCCGAACGCGATCGTCCCGACGAGTCGGTGGACGTCGCGAGCCCATGGCGGTGGTGGCAGTCGGGGTCCGAGTCGGCCGGCGATCCGCAGGCCGAGACTGATCTGCACGAAGAACAGGACCACCGTGACCGACGCGAACATGCTCTTCCACGACGACGCGGACGAGAATCCGGTGAGGACGAAGTCCCGGCCCGTCGGTTCGTGGACCGAGGCATAGATCCCGAGCGCGAGGGCGGTGGCGGCGCCCGCCGCGAACGGAACGGCCAGTGCGGCCGGGCGGGCGTTCACCGGCGGGATTGGAGCGATTCGAGTACGTCGCTGGCGTCGACGTCGCGGTCGACGAGGGGACGGCGGTCCGCGGACGACGGCATGGTCAACGCAGCCGCGGCGTCGACGGCGGCCAGGAGCTCGCGGAGGTTGCGAGGCGGAGGGAAGTACTCGTCCTCGTCGGTCACCTGCACCTCCTCGACCCCGTTGGTCGGCGAGAGCTTGTCGATGACCGAGCGGACGAGATCCTCGGGCGCCGACGCACCGGCGGTGAGGCCGACCGTGCCCGAGAGGTCGTCGGGGAGTTCGTCGGGACCATTGACGCGAAAGACCCGCGGGCAACCGCCCTCCTCGGCCAGCGCAGCCAGGGCGTTGGTGTTCGACGAGTTGGCCGAGCCGATCACGATCATCGCGTCGCACCGGGGCGCGATCTCCATCAGGGCCGACTGTCGATTCGTGGTGGCGAAGCAGAGGTCGGAGCGCTCGGGCTGCCACAGTTGAGGGAACTTCGACCGGGTGGCGTCGAGCACGCCGGCCCACTCCCGGTGCGACAGCGTGGTCTGGGCGAGCACGGCGACCGGGCTGTCGAAATCGGGCAGTGCGGCGACCTCGTCGGGGGTCTCCACCCGATGGATCGCCTCGGGGGCGACGGCCATGGTGCCGATCGCTTCCTCGTGGCCCTCATGGCCGACGTAGACGATCTGGTAGCCCTTGCCGGCCCGTGTCTTCACCTCGTGGTGGACCTTGGTGACCAGCGGACACACGGCGTCGACCACATAGCCGCCCTGGGCTCGTGCCGCGGCGACGACCTCGGGGGCCGAGCCGTGGGCCGAGAGCATGATCGGACGGCCCTCGGGCACCTCGGCGATGTCGTCGACGAAGACGACGCCCGATTCCTCGAAGCGGCGCACGACGAGCTGGTTGTGCACGATCTCGTGGTAGCAGTACACCGGCGGCTCGAAGGCCCGCACCATCCACGCGAGGGCCTTGATGGCCATCTCCACTCCGGCGCAGAAGCCGCGGGGGGAGGCGAGGAGGACTCGATCGACGGTCACCCCTTGGAGGCTAGTGACTCGAGCGCGCACCGAGGGACGCGGTCTACGGTCCTCCCATGGCCGGCCCGATTCCCGATCCTCTCCACGACCCGGAGCTCGACACCCACGTCGACGAGATGACGCGGCTCGCCGAGCTGGTCGCGGGTCTCCGGGGAGAGCCGCCGGCGGAGTGGACGGACGAGGCGGTTCGGGCCGCCCGCAAGAGCTTCGAGGCCTACTCGGACAATCCGGTCGAGGTGACCGACCGATTCGCCGACCGGATGATCGACGGACCCCACGGGCCGATCCGGCTCCGGGTCCACGTGCCCGACGGGGATCTGCGCGGCGTGGTGTTGGACTGGCACGGCGGTGGGTTCTTCCTCGGGCAGCCCGAGATGGACGATGTCTTCAATCTGCGCCACGCAGCGGCGACGGGGTGCGTCACGGTCGCGGCGACGTATCGGCTCGGTCCCGAGGACCCGTTCCCGGCCGGCCCCGACGATGCCGAGGCCGCCGCCCTGTGGCTGCTGGAGCACGCCGAGCGCGAGTGGGGGGTGTCGTTCAACGTCGTGATGGGGTCCTCGGCGGGCGCGAACATCGCCGCGATCGCGTTGCAGCGGCTGCGTGACCGCCACGACGCTCTCGGCAACATCGTCGCGGCGAACCTGGTCTACGGCGCCTTCGACCTGACGGGCACGCCGAGCCAGCACCGGCTGGGGATTCCGACCTTTCGTGATCTGTACCTTCCCGGGATCGAGCGTCGCGACCGGGACCGGCCCGAGATCTCGCCCCTCTACGGTGACCTCTCGGGAATGCCACCCGCCCTGTTCACGGTCGGCACCGCCGACTATCTGCTCGACGATTCGCTGTTCATGGCGGCCCGCTGGCACGCGGCGGGAGCCGCGGCCGACGTGCGGGTCTATCCGGGCTGTCCCCACGGGTTCAACGCCTATCCCGCCGAGCTCGCCCGGCTCGCCAATGCAGCGATGGACGAGTGGGTCTGCGCCCGTCTCGACGCGGCCTCGGCGAGGGTGGAGTCCTGAGGGGTCCGCGGTAACATTCCTCGTTCAAGTTCGCCCAGGAGTAACCCCGATGTCGAAGATCTGCCAGGTCACAGGCAAGAAGCCTCACTTTGGCAAGCAGCTCTCCCACTCGCACCGTCGTTCCAGCCGTCGCTGGGATCCGAACGTGCAGGTGAAGCGCTTCTACCTTGAGAGTGAACGCCGCTGGATCAAGCTCAACGTGTCCACCAAGGGCATCAAGACGATCGACAAGCGCGGCCTCGAGTCCGTCGTCGCCGAGATGCGCCGCAACGGCCAGAAGGTCTGAGGAACGGTCATGGCTGCAAGCGACAAGCGTCCCATCATCAAGCTGCGTTCGACCGCGGGCACGGGCTACACCTACGTGACCACGAAGAACAAGACCAACACTCGTGAACGCATCGAGATCATGAAGTACGACCCCAAGATCCGCAAGCACGTGATGTTCAAAGAGGAGCGCTGAGCGCGCGTTCTCATGGCTCCCTGACTAGGCGGTCGGGGGCTTCTAGCCTGGCGTGATGAACGCAACCGATCGCCCGGTGGCGATGTTCGACTCGGGATTCGGTGGTCTCACCGTGGCGCGAGCGGTGATCGACCTCCTTCCGCACGAGCATCTCGTCTACTTCGGCGACACGGCCCGCTATCCCTACGGACCCCGGACCCACGACGAGGTACGGGGTTTCTCGCGTCAGATCACCGAGTGGCTGGTCGAGGCCCACGATCCGAAGATGATCGTCGTCGCGTGCAACACGGCATCGGCCGTGGCCCTCGACGACTTGCAGGATCTGGTCGACGTCCCGGTGATCGGTGTGATCGAACCGGGGCTGCGGTCGTTGCTGGAGGTGACGGTCACCGGGCGCGTCGGCATGATCGCGACCGTCGGCACCGTCGCCAGCGGCACCTATCAGGGCCTGGCCGACGTGCTGGCCCCCGACGTCTCGTTGACGTGCGCCGCGTGTCCGGGGTTCGTCGAGTTCGTGGAGCGAGGCGAGACCCGCTCCGATCAGGTCCACGTGTTGGCCCAGCGACTGCTCGCTCCCGTCCAGGAGGCGAAGGTCGACAGCCTGCTCCTCGGCTGCACCCACTATCCGTTCCTGGCCCGCACGATCGCCGATGTCATGGGACGTGACGTGGTCCTGGTGTCGTCGGCCGACGAGACCGCCTTCGAGGTCCAGCGGGCGATCGACGCGCTCGGCGTCGCCCGGCGGGGCACCGATCCCGCGGTCCGCCGCTTCGTCTCCAGTGGTGATGTCGAGACGTTCGCACGGCTCGGCCGCGAGCTCCTGGGCCCCGAGCTCGACACCGTCGAGGCGCATCAGTGGTGACCACATGACCGACCTGAAGGTGACCGTGCTCGGCTCGTCGGGCTCCTACGCCGCCACCGACAACCCGTGTACCGGCTTCCTGGTGCAGAGCGCCGGCGCAACCGTGTTGCACGATTGCGGTCCCGGCACCGCCGGACCGCTGCAGGCGGCGACGGGCCTGGGCGACCTGAGCGCCATCGTGCTCAGCCATTGTCACCCCGACCACTGGCTCGAGCTGCCGGTGTTGCGGAATGTCTTCACGTGGTTCGAGCCCCGCACCGGCATCCCCGTCTACGGCACCGCTCGCACGGCGGCGATGGACGAGGCCGTCTCCGTGCCGGTCGACGGCGTGCCGTCGCCGTTCGACTGGACGGTGATCGATGCCTCGTCGACGGTCGTGATCGGCGATCAGACCTGGACGTTCGATCGCACCGACCACCCGGTCGAGACGCTGGCGGCTCGAGTCGAGGTCGCCGACACCGCCGTGTTGTTCACCTCCGACACCGGCCCGGGCTGGCGGTTCGACTCGTTCGGGCGTGGCGTCGACGGCGTGTTCTGCGACGCCAGCCATCTCGCCGGGTTCGAGGGACAGGGCATCCCCCATCTGAGTGCGAGGGAGGCGGGACAGCGGGCGACCTCGGCCGTGGTCGACCGTTTGGTGCTGACCCATCTCATTCCGGGCTCGGACCCGGAAGCGCACCGCGACGAAGCCGCAACGGCCTACGGTGGCCAGGTCGATGTGGCCCTCGCCGGGTCCGTCTTCGAGTTCTGACCCTCTCGTTCCCGGAGCCCTCTGTGTCCACTCGCTACGACGGTCGTCAGGCCGACGACCTCCGTCCCTTCTCGTTCGTTCGCGACTTCACCAAGATGACCATGGGTTCGGCCCTGGTCACGTTCGGTGAGACCCGGGTGTTGTGCACCGCCTCGGTGGAGGACGACGTGCCCCGCTGGATGAAGGGCAGGGGTGAAGGCTGGGTGACCGCCGAGTACTCGATGCTCCCGGGTTCGTCGCCCGAGCGGGTCAATCGTGAGCGTACGGGCGCCAAGGGCCGTACGCAGGAGATCGAGCGACTCATCGGTCGATCGCTGCGAGCAGTGACCGACATGACCGCGCTCGGCGAGCACTCGATCCGCCTCGACTGCGACGTGCTCCAGGCCGACGGTGGCACCCGCACCGCGTCGATCTGTGGTGCCTACGTCGCCCTTCACGATGCCTGTGAACGGCTCGTTCAGGGTGGCGCGATTGCGAAGAACCCGCTCATCACCGAGTGTGCGGCCATCTCGGTCGGCATCGTGGCCGGCCAGCCGGTGCTCGACCTGCCCTATCCCGAGGACTCGACGGCCGATGTCGACTGCAACGTGATCATGGCCGGCACCGGCGAGCTCATAGAGGTGCAGGGCACCGCCGAAGGCAACACCTTCAGTCGCGCCGAACTCGACGCGCTGCTCGACCTGGCCGAGGGCGGCATCGCCACGATCACCGCGGCCCAACGCGAGGTGCTGGCCGAGCCGCCGTCGCCGCGTCTGCCGGGGCGATGACCGAACCCCTTCCCCGGCTCGTGTGTGCGAGCGCCAACCCCGACAAGGTGGCGGAGATCGCACTGGTGCTCGACGGGCTGGTCGATCTGCAACCACGCCCGGCCGGCCTGGCCGACGTTGTCGAGGACGCCCCCGACCTCGAAGGCAACGCCCGGCTCAAGGCGGTCGCCGTGTGTGCGGCGGCCGGTGCAGCCGCGGTGAGCGACGACACCGGGCTCGAGGTCGACGCGCTCGACGGCGCGCCCGGGGTCCGCTCGGCGCGCTATGCGGGCGACGACGCGTCCTATGACGACAACGTGCAGAAGCTGCTCGACGAACTCGATCGGGTGGGAGCGGTCGAGCCCGATCGACGTACCGCCCGTTTCCGCACGGTCGTGATGGTGGCGTGGCCCGACGGGCGCGAGCTGGCGGTCGAAGGGACCGTCGAGGGCATGATCGCCGCGTCCCGCCAGGGGAGCGGCGGGTTCGGCTACGACTCCGTGTTCGTGCCGCTCGAGGGCGACGGGCGTTCGTTCGCCGAGATGGGCGACGAGAAGCACACGATCAGCCATCGGGGTCGCGCACTCCGGGCACTCGCTGCGGCGCTGACGAACTAGCGGCGGACGCCCGGGCTCGACCGCGACGAGCGTCAGCTCCGATGAATGCGTCGGCGAACGCGGTTCGCGACGCGTTGGCGCAACTCTGCGCCGAGATCGGCTGCGGTGATCAGTGCGAGGTCGATCGGCGGGTCAGCCGGGAGGAGGCCGTCGGTGGAAGGTCGTCGCTCGCCGTCGTGTGGCTTGGTCGCCACCCCGACGGACGAGAGCCCGATGCCGAGCCCAGGGAGCAGGGTCAGCTCGAGGCCGGCGTGGCGGAAACATCGATGGAGGAATTCGCTCGACCAGCCGGCTTCGAACCAGCCGTGCTTGTGGATGCAGTAGACCGACTCGGCATCGAGCCGCAGACCCCACTGGGGCCACCAGGTGTCCTGGATCGGCTCGCCGGCGATCGTGAGCTTCCCGCCCGGCGCGAGCCAGTCGGCAGCCTTGACCAGGAGGTCCCACGGCCGGACCGCGTGGTGAAGGCTCTCGTAGAAGAAGACGAGGTCGAAATACTCATCGGATGCGAAGTCGTCGAACGACGAGCAGTGGGTGATCACGTGATACCCGCGACGTTCCGCTCTGCGCCTGACCACCTCGACGAAGGCCGGGTTGATGTCGACGGCCGCGATCTCGCACCCGCTGAACGCAAAGACCTCTGTGCTGAGGCCCCACCCGCAGCCCATGTCGAGCACCCGGGCGCCGGCCGGGAGGTCCGACGCCATCACCGCGGAGGCGATCGTGCGGACGTGGGGGGCGATCTGCATGGGATTTCGGGAGTCGTACGGGTTGGCTGCCGCGACCGCGGCCTCGATGTCGACCACCGTGCGTTCGTTCTCGGTCTGGTCGAGGTGGCGACCGGAGATCTCGGCGTAGAGGGCGATCTGGGCATCGACATACGCAGGATCGAACCCGTCGAGGCCGGTGTCGACGGTGGTGTCGAAGCGGAGCGAGAAATCGGCGGTGTCGCGCCGCACCTCCGGACTGGCGATGCCACCGCGCGCATCGCACTCCGCGACGAACGCAGGAAGGTCCTTCACGTGAACGGCACCGAAGCTCATGGAGAGCAACTCTGCCAGCTCAACTGGTTCGCGCGTGCGGACGGGGGGACTCGAACCCCCACACCCTTCCGGGCACCAGGACCTAAACCTGGCGTGTCTGCCAATTCCACCACGTCCGCGTGATGCCGCAAGGGTAGCGACGGTTGGCGGTACCCTTCGCTCCATGACGCAGCCCCCTGAGAACGCTCAGTTCATGGCCAGCAGCATGCTGGCGAACCCGCAGGCCGACATCTACCACCGCCTGCTCCAGGACCGCATCGTCGTGCTCGGCACCGATGTCAACGACGAGATCGCCAACTACATCACCGCCCAGCTTCTCTATCTCGAGGGGCAGGACAAGGAAAAGCCGATCTGGCTCTACATCAACTCGCCCGGTGGCTCGGTCACCGCGGGTATGGCGATCTACGACACGATGCAGTTCGTCGAGCCCGAGGTGGGCACGATCTGCATGGGTCTCGGCGCCTCCATGGGCCAGTTCCTGCTCTGCGCCGGCGCCCCCGGCAAGCGCTACGCGCTGCCCCACGCCCGCATCATGATGCACCAGCCCCTGGGCGGCGTGCAGGGTCAGGCCACCGACATCGCCATCCAGGCCGAGCAGATGGCCTACACGAAGCGGCTGCTGCAGGAGCGCATCGCCCAGCACACTGGCCAGACCTACGAACAGATCGAGGCCGATTCCGACCGCGACCGCTGGTTCACCGCCGAGCAGGCCAAGGAATACGGCATCATCGACCATGTCATCGTCAAGCGCGGTGAAATGCTCTGACGCCGGTTCTCGCTCTCGCCGGCCTCCCGCGGAACGGGCCGGCAGGTGACGCGATCGGCTGACTACAGGAACGTGATCGGGTCGCCGGTTTCGACGCGGCCGGGTTCCACGACCTCGGCGTAGATGCCGAGCGACGGGAAGTCGCCGAACCCGCCGAACGGGCGCTTGTTCGTGGCGGCGATCGTCTGGAGGACGGCCTTGTCGCGGGGCATGCCGAGCTGGGCCCGTGTGGTCATGACACAGCGCGGTGCGGTGGAGCCGAACCGGATCGTGGCGTCGCCGACGGTTGCGGTGCGTCCCTCCCAGTCGTTCTCGATCATGCCCTCGGCGTCGCCCGCGTCGATCAGCAGGCTCGGCCGGAATCGGTCGGCGTTGACGATGCTGTCGGGTAGCTGCATCTGGATGTGGGCGATGCTCGCAGTGGTGAGGACGTGGAGCGGTTCGAGGTCGGCGAACGATCCCCGCTCGGCCATTGCGGCGGGCAGGTCGAGTTCGATTCCCGACAGGGCGAATCCTTCACCGATGTCGGGCCACTCGGACGCGTACGTCATCGGCGTCGCTCCGGCGGTGACCAGTTCGACATCGAGCCCGAGCGCGAGCGACGCGGCGGCTGCGACCGCGGCAGGGTCGGTGGAGGAGATGGTCTCGCCGTCGATCTCGAGGGACACGCCCGGCAGCGGTTGCCCGGGCTCGGGGTCGGTGTCGAACTCGGCGCTGAACCCCAGGAGCGTCTCGCCGATGCGCGGTGCCTTGGCGCTGAGGACACGGTCGGTGCCGACCTCACGTAGACCGAGGACACGATCGCCGACGATGCCGCCACCGCCGAGGTCGACCCACGGGACCGGTGCGGTCTGGAACGACTTGACCGGGAAGCGTCGGAGTTCGGCGACGATGCTCATCGCGCCGCCTCGGCCCGCGCCGTCAGTTCGGCGACACCGTCGGCCTTGTCGTCGTACTTGAACAACGCGGATCCGCTGACGAAGACGTTGGCGCCGGCCGCGGCACACTCGCCGATGGTGTCGGCGCTGATACCGCCGTCGACCTCTATGTCGATGTCGAAGCCGCCGGCGTCGACCATCGATCTCAGTTCCCGGATCTTGTCGAGGAGCGGGATGTAGGTCTGGCCGCCGAAGCCGGGGTTCACGGTCATCACGAGGATGTGGTCGGTCTGATCGAGCACGTGCTGGAGGGTCGCGGCCGGGGTGTGCGGATTGAGGACCACGCCGCTGCGGGCGCCCTCCTTGCGGATGTTGCCGAGCGACCGGTGGAGGTGGGTGCACGCTTCCGCGTGGACCATGACCGTCTCGCATCCCGCCTCGATGTAGAGCGGCGCCATCTCGTCGGGGCGGACCACCATCAGGTGCGCTTCGAAGTGGATGCCGAGGAGCGGCCGAATGCTCTTCACCACATCGGGGCCGACGGTGATGTTGGGCACGAAAACGCCGTCCATCACGTCCCAGTGGATGCGTCCGGCCCCGGCCTTCTCGAGCTCGATGCACTCCTCGCCCAGCCGGGCGAAGTCGGCGGGCAGGATGGACGGGGCGATCTCGATGGGGCGATTCACGCGCCCGACCATAACCGCCGCGGTGGGGCGCGCGAGGAGCATCTCCGCGGTCCGGCGATACCGTCCTGCCTGTGGAACTACGCGTCACAGCGACCGCTCGAGACGGCGCCGGCGTCGCCCGCGCCGAAGACGGTCGCATCATCTTCGTCGAAGGTGCGCTCCCCGGCGAGACCGTGCAGGTCGACCTGATCAAGGTCGACAAGCGATGGTCCCGCGCCCGGGTGGTGCGCGTCCTCGACGCGTCGCCGGAGCGGGTCCCGGTCCCCTGCACGCACCAGGTCGAGGGGTGCGGCGGCTGCGATCTTCTTCACGTCAGTCCCGATGCCCAGCTCCGCATGAAGTCGTCGATGGTGATCGACCAACTGGCGCGCGCCGAGGTCGACGCCCCCGACGCCGCGTTGCGCTCACTCGACGACGACGAGGGCCGCACGACCGTGCGTGCCGCTGTGCTCGACGGACGCGCCGGCTACCGCATCCGCGGGTCGCACGACATCGTGGTTCCCGAGGTCTGCGAGGCCGTCGACCCGATCGCCGAGCAGTTGCTGGTCGATGGCCGCTTCGGCGACGCATCCGAAGTCACGATCCGCGTCGGGAACCGCACCGGCGAGCGGCTCGTGATGATCGAGGGCAGCAGCTTCGGTGTCGAACTACCGGATGACGTGCTCGTCGTCGGCGCCGACGAGCTCGCCAAGGGCAAGCGGGCGTGGATCCACGAAGAAGCCGGCGGTCGCCGCTGGCGCGTGTCCGCCCGGTCGTTCTTCCAGAATCGGCCGGCCGGCGTCGATGCGCTGGTCGACGAGGTCCGTGAGATGGTCGACGAGCTCGGCACCGACGGACCGCTCATCGACGCCTACGCCGGCATCGGCGTGTTCGCGGGCACGATCGGCGAGGGGCGCCAGGTCGTCGCCATCGAGCGGGGCAAGGACTCGATCGCCGATGCCCGGATCAACCTCAAGGGATCCGACACGAAGGTCATCCGCTCGTCGGTCGAGCGGTGGCGGCCGACTCCCGCCTCCGTCGTGGTCGCCGACCCGGCCCGCGAGGGCCTGGGCAAGGACGGTGTGGCCACGCTCATGCGAGCCGAACCCGACCTCTTCGTGCTGGTGAGCTGTGATCCGTCGGCGTTCGCCAACGACGCCAAGCGCCTGATCGCCGCCGGCATGACACTCGACCGCATGACCGTCGTCGACCTGTTCCCCGGCACCTCCCACGTCGAGACCATCGGCGCCTTCACCCGCTAGTTGCAGCGCTGGGGTCAGACCCCGGCGTTGCAACTCAGGCTTGGAGGAGGCCGCCGGCGATCTCGTCGGCGACGAGCCGCATGTCGTCGTCGATCGAGACGATGCGGTGGGCGCGGTCGCGGAAGGGCTGCACGTGTAGGTCGTGCATCGGCGCCACGAACTGGGCGAACTGGCGACGGACGTCGTCGGCATCCCGACCGCGTTCGACGACGTCGCGGCGGACCCGTCGCTCGAGGCGGATGTCCTCGGGCACGTCGATGAAGATCGCGTGGTCCAGCAGATCGTGGATACCCGGGAAGCAGAAGAGCAGGATTCCCTCGACGATCACGATGTCTCGCGCTGCGATGGTGAGGAAATTGCCGTTGCGGGTGTGGGTGGAGAAGTCGTACTCGGGTACCTCGATCGGCCGTCCCGCCCGCAGCTCGGCCAGATGGTGCGCGAAGAGCTCGTTGTCGAGCGAGTCCGGATGGTCGTAGTTGACCTGCATCCGCTCCTGCATCGTCATGTGGGCGAGATCGCGGTAGTAGGCATCGAACGGCACCGTCGAGACTCGATCGGCGCCCAGCCGGCGGGTCAGCTCGAGCGCAAACGTCGTCTTGCCGGCGCCCGAACCGCCGCAGATCCCGTAGAGCGTTGCCACGGGACCCGAGCGTATCCCGCCACGGCGGACCGGGCCCATGCCAGGCCGACGCGCGAGGATCGGGGCCATGCGCGACGACGTCGACTTCGAGCTCTGCGACCGATGAGTCGCATCCCTGCCGTGCGAGCCGACATCGCGCCCTTCTATGTCATGGAGGTGATGCGAGCAGCCGAGATTCGCATCGCCGAGGGGCGCGAGGTGTTGCACCTCGAGGTGGGCCAGCCGTCGACCGGGGCACCCACGGCAGTGACCGAGGCCGCGCACCGGGCCCTCGACGACAACGCGCTCGGCTACACGACGGCTGCCGGCATCGAGCCATTGCGACGCCGGATCGCCCGGCACTATCTCGACTGGTACGGCGTCGAGGTGGATGCCGACGCGGTGATGCTCACGGTCGGCGCGTCGGGCGGGTTCGTCGCGGCGTTCATGGCCGCCTTCGACCCGGGCGACCGCGTGGTGGTGCCGTCACCGGGATACCCGTGCTACCGCAACGCGTTGCAGCTGCTCGGCGTCGATGTCGTCGACCTCCCCACGGCGATGGCGACGAGGTTCCAGCCGACGGTCGAACAGCTCGACGCGCTCGGCCCGGTCGACGGTCTCGTGCTGTCGTCCCCGTCGAATCCCACGGGCACGATGCTGGACGCCGACCGCATGGCCGCGATCACGGCCTGGTGCCGTGACCATGACGTGTGGTTCGTGTCCGACGAGATCTACCACGGCATCACCTTCGGCGAGTCCGCGCCGACCGCGTTGCAGTTCGATCCCGAGGCAATCGTGGTCAACAGCTTCTCCAAGTACTTCTCGATGACCGGCTGGCGTCTCGGTTGGTTGATCGCGCCGCCGATTCTGCGATCCGCGCTCACGCGGATCGGACAGAACATCACGATCGCCGCGCCGACGCTGTCCCAGCTCGGCGCGGTGGCGGCCTTCGATGCCCACGACGAGTGCGAGGCCAACGTCGCCCGCTACGCCCGCAACCGTCGAGTGCTTCTCGACGGTCTCCCGACGGCAGGGATCGATCGCCTCGCCCCGGCCGACGGCGCCTTCTACATCTGGGCCCGGACCGATCATCTGGCCGACGACTCTCAGGCACTCTGCGCCCGCTGGCTGGACGAGTTGGGCGTCGCGGCGACCCCTGGCATCGACTTCGATCCCGTCGATGGCCACCGCTTCGTGCGATTCTCTTTCGCCGGCCGCGACGTCGATGTGGCGGAAGCCGTTCGGCGCCTGAGAGATTGGACACCATGACCTACGACCCGTCGCAGTTGGAGACCCTCACCGTCGAGATGGACGGCCATGTCGCCTGGGTCACCCTGAATCGGCCCGAGGCCTACAACGCGTTCACCCCCACCATGCAGCGGGAGCTGCGCGCGACCTGGCAGGCATTCCGCCGTGACGACGACGTCCGGGCCATCGTGCTCACTGCGGCGGGGGAGAAGTCGTTCTGTGTCGGCATCGATCGCAACGAGGGTGAGTTCACCGCCCTCGACGACAGCGCCGGGCTCTACGGCACGTCCAACAACTTCATGTACGACGACCCGGGCGACGACCTCGGACCCAAGGCCTGTGATCTCTGGAAGCCGGTGGTCTGCGCGGTCAACGGCATGGCCGCCGGCGGCGCGTTCTACATGCTGGCCGAAGCCGACGTGATCGTGTCGGCCGAGCACGCCACGTTCTTCGATCCCCATGTCACCTACGGGATGGCTGCGGTCTACGAGCCGATCAAGATGCTCCAGCGCATGCCGCTCGGCGAGGTGCTGCGGATGTCGCTGCTCGGCAACCACGAGCGCATGTCGGCCGAGACCGCGCACCGCATCGGGCTCGTGAGCGAGGTGTGCCCGTCGGCGCAGCTACACGAGCGGGCCAAGTGGGTTGCCGATGCCATCGCCGCCCAACCCCCGATGGCGGTGCAGGCCACGCTGCGGGCGATCTGGGCGGCCAACGACATGGGTCGACTCAACGCGATCGCGATGGCCCCGGCCATCCTCACCACGGGCTTCGATCGGGCCGGCATGGAAGCCGGCGCCGACTCGTTCTCGAGCGGCAAGCGGATCGAGCCCCGCACCCGCTGACCGGGCTAGAGGAGGCCGAGAGCGCCGAGGAACAGCCCGCCCAGGACGATCAGCAGGAGCAGCAGGCCGACGGCCACGACGAGAGGGTTTCGTCGAGCTGTCGACATTGCCGGCTGGTCGACCGCATCGTCGGGGATCCAGCTGCGGATGACCTGGTGGATCGCGTCGGCGTCGCCCGCGATGCCGATGAGACGGTGGGGTTGGAGCGCGAGCCCGCCGGGGGAGTGGCCGTCGTTGTCCATCGTGAGCAGCTCGACTCGCCGGCCGTCGGCTTCACACTCCGCAAGGATCGCCTGCGCGGTGAATCGGTCGTAGCCGACCTCGAACTCGACCAGGTCCTTCTGGCGCAGGTGTTCGCCCACGTCGCCAGAGTAGGCGCTGAGGTCAGGCGCCGAGGCGGGCCCGGGCGGCGGCACTCATGTCGAGCAGCCGCTGCGGCACCATGACACCGTTGACTTCGACCCCGCCGCTGGCGGCGGCGCTTCCGCCGCCGGCGTCTCCGCCGGAGTCCGTGGTTGCGTTCTCGGCTGCGAGTTCGGCCTCGGCGGCTTCTCGATCACGCTGTACGAGAAAGCGGTCGTAGTCCTTGGCCTTGACGAGACTCGCGTGGTCGATGTGACCGACGCTCTCACCATCGGCGAATCGGACCCAGTAGCGCTGCCACGCGAATCCGTTGGCCACGGCGACCTTGCCGCGGCTTCCGGCCGGATGGCCGGGGATGTCGTCGACGAGGCGCACCTTGGTGCCCCGCGTGAACGGGTCGGCCTGGAGTTCTGCGGTGGTGGCGGCTGGCTTCGGCACGAAGAGAAAACGTAGCGCCTGCGTCTAGTGTCCGACGACATGAGCACGTCTTTCGTCACCATCGACCGGTCCGACCCTGCGGTCCCGGTCGTCACCCTCGATCGACCCGAGCGTCGCAACGCGCTGTCGATGGACCTGGTGAGCGACGGCATCGCCGCCTTCCGCGAGCTGCATCGTGACCGTGATGCCCGGGCGATCGTGCTCACCGGTGCCGGCGACGGCTTCTGCGCGGGCGCCGACCTCAAGGGTGGAGGAAGCCCGGCGCCCGACACCGAGGGGCGAGGCCCGGTCGGCTCTGTCTATCGAAGCCAGGAACACATCGTCGACTTCATGATGGCGGTCCACGAGTGCGACAAGCCGGTGATCGCTGCGGTGCATGGCGCGGCGGTCGGTGGCGGCCTCGCGCTGGCGTTGGCCAGTGACCTGCGGGTGGCCGACACGACGGCCTACTTCGGATCGGTCTTCATCAACGTGGGCCTGACATCGTGTGACATCGGGACCAGCTACTTCCTTCCCCGTCTCGTCGGCTCCGGCCATGCGATGGACATGATGCTCAGCGGCCGCCACGTGCCCGCCGAGGAGGCCGACCGCATGGGGATGGTCAACCGACTCGTCCCCGCGGGGACGCATCTCGACGTGGCCAAGGAATACGGAGCGCAGTTGGCGAAGCAGAACGAGTACGGGCTGTGGCTCACCAAACGAGGGCTGTGGGCCAACATCGACTCGCCGTCGATTCGTCACGCGGTGGAGCTCGAGAACCGGCAGCAGGTGTTGGGCACGTTCACCGGGAACATGCAGGAAGCGATGAAGGCCTTCGGCGAGCGCCGTGAGCCGGACTGGGGTCCCATGTGAGATCGGGGTATCATCTCAGGAAAGAATCGCTCGGAATGAGGACTCGTCATGACCCCTGAAGATCTCGACTACAAGCCCTTCGACGCCGACAACCACTACTACGAGGCGCTCGATGCGTTCACTCGTCATGTGCCGGCGGAGATGCAACCCCGGGTCGTGCAGTGGGTCGAGCAGGACGGTCGCAAGTACCACCTGGTCGGCGGTCAGATCAGCCACGCGGTCGTCAACCCCACCTGGGACCCGGTGGCGATGCCCGGCGCGCTCCACGAATACTTCAAGGGCAACCCCAGCGGTCGCAGCCCGCTCGAGATGCTCAAGGAGCGCGAGCCGCTGCCGCCGTACTACATGAACAACGACGCTCGGGTCGAGCTGATCGAGTCGCAGGGCCTCCAATCGGTGTGGCTCTTCCCGACCCTGGGCGTGCTCTACGAAGAGCTCATCAAGGACGACGTCGAGGCGTGCAGCGCCATGATGACGGCCTTCAACCAGTGGCTCCTCGAAGACTGGGGCTACGACTACAAGGACACCATCTTCGGTGCCCCCTACCTGTGCCTCGGCGATGTCGACGCGGCCGCGGCCGAGGTCGACAAGGTCATCGCTGCCGGCGCCCGCGTGCTGGTCATGCGACCTGCGCCGGTCACCACGCCCACCGGGGTGAAGTCGCCGTTCGATCCGCACTTCGATCCGGTCTGGTCGCGGATCAACGAAGCCGGTGTCACGCTGGTCGTGCACGCGTCCGACTCGGGCTATTCCACGCAGGGCTACGCCGACGGGCGCTTCTCCGCTGCCGGTCTCGGCAAGGGCAACTACAGCGGTCCCTCGATCGGCAGTTTCTCGATCGAGCGTGCGGCCCAGGACTGGCTCATCCAGGCGGTGTTCCAGAAGATCTTCGATCGCTTCCCGAACCTGCGGTTCGCCTCGGTCGAGAACGGCTCCGACTTCCTCGGCCCGATGTTCCGCAAGTTCGACCAGACGGTCAAGAAGAGCTTCGGCTGGTTCAACGACCATCCGACCGACACCTTCAAGCAGCACGTCTGGATCAACCCGTTCTGGGAGGACGACGTCAACGAGGTGGCCGCGTTCATGGGCACCGATCGCGTGATCTTCGGCTCCGACTGGCCCCACATCGAAGGCCTGCCCAAGCCGCTCGACTATCTGGTCGAACTCAAGGAGTTCAACGCTGCGGAGCAGAAGCAGATCCTGCTCGACAACGTCAGCTTCCTGAACACCCCACAGCCCATCTGACCCGGAGGGCCACCGCGTGGCCCGCTGACCTGATCGACACCGGCCAACTCGACGAAGACCAGCGGGTCAAACAAACCAAACCTCGCGTCCGATGGCGGCGAATCGGTAGTACTCTTCGCCATGGTCCGATACGGCGGGATTGTTCTACTCCTCGGCTTGCTTCTCTCCTCGTGCAGAATCGGGCAGTGGGTCGGTGACCCCGAATCCCCGTCGGTCGTCATCATGGGCGACTCGCTGGTGTTCTCGAGCGAGACATCAGGCCTGAAGGGCACCGAGTCGTGGATCACCGACGAGATCGTCGCGGGCGGCAACCAGGCCAACGTCACAGGTTGGATCGGCGCGACCGTCAACTACACGTATCTGAATCTCTGGAATCACCCGAGCCGCCAGGGGGTCACCCCCGACGTGCTCGTGGTGGCACTCGGCACGAACGACATGAAGGTCGACCCCCTGAGCGGACTTCCACCGACGACGCCCGAGGCCGCTGCCCTCGTGCTGGGGGCCTGGCTCGCCGAGGTTCCCGACGCGTGTGCGCTTGGTCGGTGTTGCCGAGTCTGTCACCGGTTGGGGCCTCGACATCACGGGCCCGGGATGGAACGCCATGCTGGCCGCAACAGCCTCGGCGCATGCCGACGCGGCGTACGTCGCATGGGAGCCTCTCCCGGCATGGACCGGCGACGGTGCCTCTCCGCACCTGACTCCCGATGGGAGAGTTGCCTACCGGGCCCTCCTGGTCTCGGCCGCAATGAGCTGTCAGGGGTGACGCTCTCTCCCTCCGGGCGAAGTGAACGCACACTAACTTCTTGCTAGAATTCGGCTCATGAGCACGCCTCCTCCCAACGCTGAAGTCGTCCGCGCCGAACTCGAAGCCTGGCTCGACGAGAACTGGGACGAGAGTCTCACCGTCGAGGAATGGTGGGCGCGGTTGGCCCCTACGGGCTATGCCCACCCCACGCTGCCGGAGAACGCCGGTGGCAAGGGCTGGGGCCGCGACCTCGCGGCCGTCGTCAACACCACGATGGCCGAGCGCCAGGTGATGGGTCCGCCCTCGTCGGGGCTCGGCTGGATGCTCGCCGCCCCCACGATCGCCGCGCACGCCACCCAGGAGCAGATCGACCAGTTCGTGCCGCCGATCCTCACCGGCCAGGTGGGTTGGTGCCAGCTCTTCTCCGAGCCCGGTGCCGGGTCCGACCTCGCCGGGCTCGGCTGCAAGGCCGAGAAGGACGGCGACGAGTGGGTCATCACCGGGCAGAAGGTGTGGACCTCCGGTGGTCAAGTGGCCGAGATGGGCATGCTGATCGCCCGTACCGATCCCGACGCGCCCAAGCACAAGGGCATCAGCTACTTCGCCTTCGAGATGGATCAGCCCGGTGTCACCGTGGTGCCGCTCACCGAGATGACCGGTCGGGCGTTGTTCAACGAGGTGTTCATCGACGAGGCCCGCGTGCTCGACGCCAACATGATCGGCGGACTCAACAACGGTTGGGCCGTGGCCAACTCCACTCTGATGTTCGAGCGGGCATCGCTCGGATCGGCGGGCAAGAAGCCGCAGACCGCCACGCCCGGTTCGAAGGGCAAGGCGCTGCAGCGGCCGGTCACCGACTTCGCCAAGAAGGACCGCTCCGAGGGTGGTGTGCCGTCGCTCGGCCCGGGACTGTGGCAGTACTACGTCGATCTGGCCACGAAATCGGGCCGCATCACCGATCCCGTCCTGCGCCAGGAACTCGTGAAGCTCTATTCGCTCATCGAGATCAACCGGCTCGGCACGCTGCGAGCCAAGGACCCCAGCCAGCGAACGGGGGCCGAGCCCAACATCGGCAAGCTCCACATGAGCGAGCTGTTCCGCCAATTCCGCGAGGTCGGTCTGTCGGTGCTGGGTGCCGACGGCATGCTCTGGGGCGACAGCGAGCCCACGACCGGCGGCAGTGTCGGCGAGTTGGCGACGTTCTCGCCCGGCCCGTCGATCTACGGCGGCACCGACGAGATCCAGAAGAACATCCTCGGCGAGCGCATCCTGGGTCTTCCCCGTGAGCCCGGCCCCGACAAGGGCACCCCCTTCAAGGACCTCCCCAGAAACTGACCGTTGCATTCGGGGTCAGACCCCCGTTGCAGTTTGGCCCCCCGTTGGGTTGTCGCCATGTCGCGGCGACGGATCATCGGGATCGTGTTCGTGGGGGTCGTTGCGATCTTGTTCATGCTCTCGTCGCTGAATCCGTTACTCGCGGCCGGGGCGATCAATCGGCTTGAACAGCGATGTCCCGAGAAGCTCGCGGACACGTGGACCTACGACCGCAGCGGGATCACCCCGCTGGCGTAGTCCTGCACCATCGAGTGGCAGGACGGGACCAGCGACGTCCGCCGACCGTTCGGCTGACGGCGAGTCCAGACGGTCCCACTGTCGTCAACTGCAACGGGGGTCTGACCCCAAATGCAACGGTCGTAGGATTGGTGGGGTGGGAGCGGATTGTGAGGTCGTCGGTATCGGCGTGAGCCCGGGGGTCGGGCGGGGGGAGCTCCATGTCGATGTCGATGCTGCGCTGGACGCGCTCGACGCCGGCAGGCACGTCGTGCTGGCGCTCGACATGTCATCGCCGGCGGATGTCGTCGCGATGACCAGGGCGGCGGCGATCATCGCCGTGCGAGGCAACCTGCACAGCCACACGGCGATCGTCGCGAACGCAGCGGGAGTGCCGGCGGTCGTCGGTCTCATGGACATGGTCATCGGCGCCACCGGTGTCGAGATCGATGGCGTGGCCGTCCCCGTCGGCACGGCCATGATGGTCGATGGCGCATTGGGTGTCGTTCGCTGGGACGCGCCGTGAGCGAGCAGCCGACGGTGGTCGGGATCCACCTCGCGAAGGCAACCCGGCTGGGAATGAAGCCGGTCGGCTCTGCGGAGATCGAGACGAACGCCGGCCTCGTCGGCGACCGCTACCACGGGTCGAAACACCGCCAGCTCAGCGTGCAGTCGCAGAGCGAACTCGCCGAGGCGGAGGAGAAGTTCGGCCGGCTGATCGACCCGCTCCTCACCCGGCGCAACGTCACGATCAGTCATGGTGACATTCCGCGTTCGCCTGGTCACCGCTGGCTGATCGGTGAGATCGAGCTCGAGGTCGTTCGAGACGCGGCACCGTGCAAGATGCTCGACATGGAGATCGGCGACGGCGCTCGTACCGCGATGCGACGACGGGCCGGCGTCATCTGCCGGGTCGTCTCCGGCGGAACGGTGACACTCGGCGACGAGGTCCGGCTGTGATCGCGGTGGCCCAGTGATCAACGTCTTCGGGTTTCCGACGCACGTCCGCTCGACCTTTCTGGTCTTGATCGCGCTGATCGGCTGGTACCCCGACATCACTGCACTGCGCCTCATTCTGTGGGTGGCGGTCGCGAGCGCGGCGGTGATGTGGCACGAACTCGGCCACGCCTTCGCCGCCCGTCGGCTCGGGGCGTCCCCCACCATCGAGCTCTACGGCTTCGGTGGGGCGACCAGCTGGCGACCGGTGGGCGAGCCTTCGCGGTCCCAACTGATCGGCGTGTCGTTCGCGGGCCCGTTCGCCGGATTCGTGGTCGGTGCCGCGATGGGGATCGGTGTTGCCATTGCCGGCGGCGTCGGAAGCGGGGACGCCCGCTACTTCGTGCTGATCGTGCTCTGGACGAACGTCGGATGGGGGCTGGTGAACCTGTTGCCGATCCTGCCCCTCGATGGGGGGCACATCCTCGCCGAGCTGCTCCCGGGCGACCGGGCGACCCGCACGCAACGGGCCGCCCTCGTGTCGATCGTCGTCGCGATCGCGGCAATCGTCGGTCTGCTGTCGATCGGTGTGATCTTCGGTGCCCTGATCCTCGGCTGGATCGTCATGGCCAACGTTTCATCGATCCGGGCCGAGCGAGCGACGCGTCGGCGGGCCGACCTCGAGGAGCAAGCCCGCGACGCCCTCCATCGACTCGGCGCCGGTGATTCGGGCGCGATGGGTGACATTCGCGGCCTTCTCGACGAGCTCCGACCCGACTCGGCGCCCTTCCGGGCTGTGGCCATCGAGACCGCCGCCGCCACGGGCAACACCAGCGGCGCGCGCGACCTGCTGCAGTCGTCACCCGAGGGCGAGGCCCTCCCGCCGGGGCTCTACGCGCTGGTCTTCGCGATCGAGAGCGACGGGCATGACGGCGTCACCGAGCTGCTCGAGATCTTCCACCGTGAGCCGGTCGCTCGACACGCGCGCTGGCTGGCTTTGGCGTTGCGCAGCGCAGGACGGCTCGACGAGCTCGCATCGGTCATGCGAGCGACCGGCGTCGACGACCCGGACATCCTGAGCGAGGCGGCGTCGGTCGCTGACGCCCTCGGCCACCCGTCGACCGCCCGGCAGGTCCGCTCCCTCGGCCCCGACCCCTCCGCAACTTGAGGCGAATTTACCACCGCGCCGGTGGTCAACTCACATCAATTTCGTGAAGGGGAGGGGAGGATGGCGCGGGAGGCGTCGTGGACGGACCGGGCCATGGCGTGGCGGCCGGTGGCGAGGAGGTCGTCGTTGAACACCTCGGCGGCCACGAACGGGTCGCTGCCGATGTGATCGAGGGCGGTCCAGAGCTCGTCGTAGTCGACGGCGCCGGCGCCGGGGAGTCGGCGGGCGTGCATGGCCTCGTTCTCGATCTCGTCGACGGGCATGTCCTCCGCAGCCGAGGGCTCACAGAGCTGGACGTAGGCGATGCGGTCGCCGGGCAGCGACCGCAGCAGGTCGACGTCCGGTCCGCCGGGCTGGCGGATCCAGTGGAACGTGTCGAGCAGGATCGTCGCATTGACTTCACCGGCATCGATGATGAGCTCGTTGGCTGCGGCCAGCGTGGCCACGCCCGTCCACGGCAGGAACTCGAGCGCGATGACCATGTCGGCCTCGGCGGCTCGGGCGGCGATCGACGCAAGTCCCTCGACCGCCGCGGCGCGATCGTCGAGGGGCCCGAGGCAGGCTGCGCCCACGATGTCGGCGCCGAGATCGTGGCCGGACGCGATGAGGCCGTCGATCTCCGCGGTCGCGTGGTCGCTCGGCCCGGCGGTCCAGCCGATGGCCGCTTCGACCGCCCGCACGGTGAGGCCCGAGTCGCGCACCGCGTCGACGGCACCGTCGCCCGCGAACAGCAGGTGGAACGGGTACAGGCTGACGGCGTCGAATCCGGCCGCAACGGTGGCATCGAGATAGTCGCGGAACGACTCGGCATCGACCGCCATGATGTCGGCCAAGAGCGTCGAAGGACAGTTCCCGAGCGAGGTGATCTCCATCGGCGGAGTCTTCCCGACGTGCCCTGTCGCGGCGAATCGGCCAAGATCACCTCGTGACCGACAAGATCCGACTCGACATCGATGGCGGCGTCGCCACCATCACCAACGACAACACCGACAAGCACAATGCGTTCGACGACGAGATGGATGCTCGACTCTTCGAGATCCTCGACGAGCTCATCGCCACGCCAACCGTCCGCGCCGTCATCTGGCGCGGCGAGGGGAAGAGCTGGTCATCGGGTCGTGACGTGGCGGCCATCGGCAACAACGTCACCGAGCTCACCCACCACGAACTGATGTCACGTGGACACCGCGGCATCCAGAAGATCTGGGATCTCGAGGCCCCGATCATCGTCCCCATCCAGGGCTGGGCCATCGGTGGCTCGTTCCAACGGGCGCTCATGTGCGACATCCGCATCGCCGCCGAGGGGGCCCGGTTCATGCTTCCGGAAGTGGGCCACGGTGTCATCCCCGACACCGGTGGAATGGGCGTGCTCTACGAGATGTGCGGTCATGGGCTGGTGAGCGACATGGTCCTGACCGGTCGCCGGCTCTCCGCCGAGGAAGCCCTGCAGCACGGCATCGTGAGCCGCATCGTGGCCCCTGCCGAACTCGACGCCACCGCTCGCGAGATGGCGGAGAAGATCGCGGCGTCGCCGGCGGTCACGGTGAAGCTCGCCCGCCGGGTGATCAGCCACCTGAGTCGCCCCGAGATCCGTTCGTCGATGGAGGACGAGCTGATCTATCAGACGTTCCTCAACAAGTCCGAGGACTTCGCCGAGTTCAAGGCCGCCCGGGCCGAAGAACGCGAACCGCACTACCGAGGGAGCTGACCATGACCGGCAATGTCCAGGGAATCCCGCAACCCCCACCGCCCGGCGCGTCGGCACTGCCCGACGGCACATACGACGGCGTGTGCGTCTTCATCACCGGTGCCGGCACCGGGCTCGGCAAGGGCATCGCGCAGGAGTTCGCCCGCCTCGGCGCGTCGATCGTCATCGCCAGCCGCAAGCCCGAGCACCTCGACGCCGGCCGTGCCGCCATCGAGGAACTGGGCGCGCCGGTGGAGACGGTCGTCTGCGACATCCGGGAGCCCGAGAGCATCGCGGCTGCGTTCGACGCGGCCGAGGCGACCTTCGGTCTTCCCCAGGTCTGCGTCAACAACGCGGCCGCCAACTTCCCGGTGCCGGCCGAGGACATGTCGCCCAATGCATGGCGCACGGTGGTCGACATCACCCTCAACGGCACCTTCTTCGTCGCCCGCGAGTTCGGGCGCCGTCACCTCGACGCAGGCACGCCCGGCAGCATCATCAATGTCGGCGCGTCCTACGCGTGGACCGGCGGCCCCGGTTTCGCCCACTCGGCCGCAGCCAAGGCCGGTGTGAAGAACATGGTCGAGAGCCTGGCCGTGGAGTGGGGTCCCTACGGCATCCAGGTCAACGGGCTGGTGCCGGGGCTGATCCCCCACGAGGACATGACCGCCGACATCCAGGGCAACCTCGCCCGCGCGGACCCGGAGAAGGACATGCTCCAGCCCGCGATGCGGGTGGGTACCCGGCGTGAGTTCGGTTGGGCGGCGACCTTCCTGGCCAGCCCGTATGCCCGATTCATCACCGGCCACACACTGGTGGTCGACGGTGCCAACTGGCAGCGTCGGGCGATGACCAACCCCACGGTCGTGCCCATTCGGGAGCAGATGGGCAAGGCGCCCTTCAGCCTCGACTGATCAGTCCGGGGTCGAGTGCCACAGCACGGCAGTGGCGGCGCCGTGCAGCAGGCTCAACTGGGCCGCGCCGAGCGAGGGATAGTCGGCGACAGCGGCACGGAACGCGGCGCGATCGATGAGCTCCCAGGCATCGCTGTCCGTGGCGGCGATGTCGGCGAAGACGCTCGACCGCTCGTCGGACTGAGTGGTGAGGCCACGCTTCATGAACGAGTCGGTGCTCGCGGCCGGCGCGGCCGGCGTGGAGCCTGTGGGCGCGGGCGGCGGCGCGTCGCGGAGAGTGGGCGCGAGTGCTTCGAGGACGAGGTCGCCGAGTGGCGCGTCGGGGTGGTGCCACATTGCGTCCAGTCCGACCTCGACCAGTGCTTTCGTGTAGAGCGGGTAGCGCCGCGCCGCGTCGGTGTAGTCGTCGACGCGGGTGGCGCGTGACCGGAGCCGGCCGCGGGCGTAGTGGCGATGAACGCCGTGCCACACGGAGATCTCCGGCGTGCCGGCGAGCGTGAGTTCCGTCCGGAGATCCGTGTCGGCCTGCCACTGGCCGTCCTGGTTCAGCAGGAGTAGTCGACCGGCTCCGAACGCGGCGGCGACCGCGGCGGGGTCGTCGACGGCCCGTCTCGTGCGGCTTCGGCCCGTTCGCCATCCTCGGAGGAGTTCGCCGTAGAGGCCGGAGATGCGGACCTCGGGCACCCGCTCAGGCGTCGCTCGCAGGCCATCCTTGGCATTGTTCAGACCGCAGGTGATCCTGGCATTCGTGCGGAACCGATCGGCGAGATCGGCGGTCGTCGTCGGGTACGGGAACCCGAGTCGATGGCGCAGCCCGAGCTGGGCGGCTCGCGCCGAGGCGACCCGGGCGTCGTGCAGGCCGAGGCCGCCGATCGTCTGGAACTGGAGGTCGTGGGCCCGTCCGAGATCGAGCAGGGTGGCAAGGATCAGGTGCGAGTCGTTGCCGGCGGTGAGATCGACCACCACCTCGGTGCCGACGCCGTCGACGGCGCGGCCGACCGATGATCGCAGCTCGTCGACTGCCCGTTCCACCAGATCGGGGAGTGACGGCGCGGCGTCGCCGCGGTGCCAGCTGATCGCGCCGGGATTCGCCAACGTCTCGACCCGACCCTGCGAGATGGCGACGCGTTGTTGCGGATCGACGCCCCGGATCTCTCGGTAGCCGGAAGCGCCGGGCAACGCGAAGCCGCCGCCGGCCAGGCTGGCGGCGACCGTCAGGTCTTTCGTGAGCGGTTCGCCGAGCGCGGTTGCGAGATGCGCCAGCAGTTCGACCCGGGTGGAGATCGCCGCCACGTCCCGCCCCTGCCAGGTGTACATCGCCCCGTAACCGAGAGGATCAGCGGTCGCCTCGGCTCTCCCCGGGTCCGCGAGAAGCGTCGTGAACGCCTCGGATCCGAAGCTCGCCTCGAGTCTGTCGGGTCTGTTCGTCACCGTCGTGAGCAACCCGTCGGACCGCCGCCAGGTGCGCACCGCCATCGAGCCGGTGCTCGTCGGGACCCACACGGGGTCGGCGACGAAGCCCGGTGCCGGTTCGCACGCCGCGAGCGCACCGGTGAGGTCGACCGGGCGGCCCGGGCGAACAGCGACAGCGAGGAACGCCCCGCTCACCCTCGCTCAGACCTTGATGTCGGGAAGTGCGAGCAGTTCGTCGCCGGCGGGGTCGTCCTCGAAGCGGATGATGTCGATCTCCTCGAACTTCGTGCGCAGCCAGCCGTCGCCCGCGTCGAGCAGGCCGAGCTTCTTGCAGTTCGGCACGATCTTGGCGAAGAGGATGCCCTGGAGCTCCTTCTGGATCGGCATGGCGAGCACGGTCTCCATCACCCATTTGGTGTCGACGCCGAGCGAGTCCCACATCTCCTCGTTGATGGTGCGGCGCCGCATGTGGTCGATGGCCGCGTAGCAGAACTCCTGGCGATCACGGATCTCCTGGCCGTTGAGGTCCTGGTAGTACTCGTCGAGGCTGAGGATGCCGAACGCCACGTGGCGGGCTTCGTCGGCCATGACGTATTTCAGCAGGTCCGACAGCAGCGGTTCCTTGGTGGAGTGGCGCATCATGCCGAACGCCGCGAGGGCCAAGCCCTCGATGACGACCTGCATGCCGAGGTAGACGATGTCCCACCGGTCGTCGGTGATGACCTCGCTGAGCAGCTGGTTGAGGTCGGGATTGATCGGGAAGGTGCCGCCCAGCTTCTCGTCGGAGTACTTGGCGAAGACCTCGACGTGGCGGGCCTCATCGACGACCTGGGTGGACGCGTAGTACTTCGCCTCGATCCAGGGCACGCTCTCGACGAGGCGGCTCGTGCACAGCAGCGCGCCCTGTTCACCGTGGAGGAACTGGCTCATCGACGCTTTCTGGTTGGCGATGGCGAACTCGAGGAACTCCTTGTCGCCCCACGACGCGATCGGTGATCCGTCGAGCGACGCCAGGTACTTGGCCTGCCAGCCGACCGGGACTCCCATCGCTGCGGCCCCTTCGACGATCTCCTTCTCGGGGTCGACGTCGATCGTCCAGTCGAGATCGGTCGTGGAGTTCCACTGGTTGGCCTTGGCCTTCTCGTAGAGCTTGTCGAGCCCGGCCCGGCCGCGTTCGTAGTCCCAGGTGAAGGTCGTGTCGAACGCGCTGTCGAGCGACGCGGTGGTCGTGTCCGTGGTGAGCATGACTGACACTGTAAGCCGTGAGGCGGGGTCGGCGGAAGTAGCGTGCGGCGATGGAATTGGTCCACGTGGTGTTGCTGCTCGGCGGCGGTCTCGTCGCCGGCGTGGTCAACGCCATGGCCGGCGGCGGTTCGTTGTTGACGGTGCCGCTGCTGGTGTTCGCGGGGGTGCCCGGCAACACGGCCAACGGATCGAACCGCGTCGGGGTACTGGCCAACGCGGTCAGCTCAGCGAGCACGTTCCGCCGGTTGGGCGTGCAGGGTCTGAGCGGCATCGGCCGCATCCTCGGCCCCGCCGTCGTGGGCTCGCTCATCGGCTCCGTCGTCGTCACGAACCTGGCCGACGACACCTTCGAGCAGGTGTTCGGCTTCGTGATGATCCCCGTGCTCCTGCTGTCCGTTCGCCGTCCCGACGTCGAGGCGATGGCCGACCGGCCTCAGTGGCCGACCTGGGTCACGACACTGGTGTTCTTCGGCATCGGGCTCTACGGCGGTGCCTTCCAGGCCGGAGTCGGGCTCATGATGATCGTGGCGCTTTCTCGCGCCGGGGTCGACCTCGTCATCGCCAACAACATCAAGTCGATCATCACCCTCGTGTTCACGGCCATCGCGCTGCCGGTGTTCATCATCAACGGCGACGTCGACTGGGCGCCGGCCCTGGTCCTCGCCGCCGGGCTCGCCACCGGTGGCTACATCGGCGCTCGCATCACGGTGGCAGGCGGCGAGAAGGTCGTGCGGCCCGTGCTGATCGGCGCGGTCATCGTCTTCGCGGGGCGTTTGGTCGGCTTGTATGGATGACATGGCGACTCCGTTTCCGGTCGACTTCGCACGAGCCCTGCCGAAGGCCGAACTGCACGTGCACCTGGAGGGCAGCGTCGACCCTGCCACGATGCTCAGCCTGGCGGAGCGGCACGGTGTCGAGCCGCCGGCCGCGGACCTGGCCGGCATCGTCCGGTGGCTCGAGTTCGAGGGCTTCCCCCGTTTCCTCGAGCGCTACTTCTGGGTGTGCGGACTGCTCCGGACCGCCGACGATTTCGCCGACATCGCCCACGCCTACCTGGCAACGGCGCACGAACAGGGTGCCGTCCACGTCGAGTTCCATGTGTCGTCGAGTTTTCACATCGTCGAGCGTGAGGCGGACTGGTCCGAGGTCCTCGGCGGCATCGTCGCCGGCTGCGAGCGAGCCGAGATCGACTTCGGCATCTCGTCGCTGCTGATCCCCGATCTCTCGCCTCATCTCGGCGCAGCGGCGGCCCAGCAGGCGCTCGACGTCGTGCTCGCCGAGCTCCACCCACGTGTCGTTGCGGTCGGCATGGGCGGGCCGGCCGACAACTGGCGCGACGAGGACTTCGGCACCGCGTTCACCCGGGCCCGTGATGCGGGACTCCATGCAGTGAGCCATGCCGGCGAACACGGACCGGCATGGGAAGTTCTCCACGCACTCGACGTGTTCGGGGCCGAGCGGATTCAGCACGGCATCGGTGCCATGGGCGACCCCGACGTGGTGGCCCGGCTCGTGGATGAGGGCGTCGCCTGCGACGTGTGCCCGGGCAGCAACGTGGCGCTCGGCGCCGTCGTGTCGCTCGACGCCCACCCGTTGCCGGCAATGCTCGACGCGGGGATCACCGTCACGCTCGGCTCGGATGACCCGCCGTTGTTCCACACCGACCTGCTCTCCGAGTACGAGCACGCGTGGAATCTGTGCGACCTCGACGAGGGCGGTCTCCGTACGTTGGCGGAGAACTCACTCATCGAGAGTTTCGCCCCGGTGGCGGCGGTCGACACCTGGCTGAGCTGATCTGAACGTACCTCGCGACGGTTCAGATCTCGTCGAGGATCTCCTCGCGGTGCGCACCGGGCATCCGCCAACGCACACCGTCGAACGTAGCCGCGCGAGACTCCGCCCATGGGAAGAATGGACAATCGGGCAGCAGTCATCACCGGCGCGGCAGGAGGGATCGGGTGGGCCACGGCTCGCAGGTTCGTCGCCGAGGGGGCCAAGGTCGTCGCCGTCGACATCGACACCGACCGTGGTGCCCAGATGGTCGACGAGGTGGGCGCGGCCAACGTGACCTTCGTGGAGGCCGACGTGCGATCGCCGGAGCAGGTCCGCGCGGCCGTCGATCGGTGCGTGGCCGACCACGGCCGCATCGACGTGTTGTTCAACAACGCCGCCACGTCGACCGGTGGGTATGTCGCCGATCTCGACCTCGACGGGTTCAACGACAGCATCGCCTTGATGCTCAACGGGCCGCTCCACGGCATGCAGGCGGCGATTCCCTACATGATCGAACAGGGCGTCGGTTCGATCGTGAACACGTCGTCGGTCTACGGGCTCGTGGCGGGTGCCGCGAATGCACCGTACTGCGCAGCCAAAGCCGCGCTCATCAATCTCAGCCGTGTCACTGCGGTGGAGTACGGCCGCAAGGGCATCCGCTGCAACGCGATCTGCCCGGGGGTGGTGGAGACCCCGATGTTCGAGGCGGTGCTCGGCATCGGCCTCAAGTCGCGGGAAGAGGTGGCGGCCATGCACGCCATCGGCCGGACCATCCAACCCGAGGAGGTCGCTGATCTGGTCCTCTTCCTCGGCAGCGACGAGTCGACCGCGATCACCGGTCAGGCGATCCAGATCGACGGCGGGCTGTTGTGCGACACGAATTTGACCGGCGTACCCCCGGTCGGATGAGCCAGACTGTCGCCATGACGTCAACCGAGATCTCCCACCTCGACCGCGGACAGCTCGAAGCGACGCTCGACCACGTTCGTGCATCGCCCGCCGAAGGCACCCTCGAACTGATCGTGCAGCGCCCTGCCGTCGACGAGCGTATCGAGCTGGCCGAGGCCGAACTGAACACCGACGAGGGACTCGCCGGTGACACGTGGAATCAGCGGGGATCGAAGCGAACCGAGGACGGCAGCCCGCATCCCGACATGCAGCTGAACATCATGAACGCCCGTATCCTCGCCGCGATCGCACAGTCGCCCGATCGCATGGCCCTCGCGGGCGACCAGCTCATCGTCGACATGGATCTCTCCGAGGCCAACCTCCCGGCGGGGACCGAGCTGGCGATCGGCGAAGCCGTCATCCAGGTCACCGATCAGCCCCACACCGGCTGCGCGAAGTTCAGCCGTCGGTTCGGAGTGGAAGCCCACCGTTTCGTCAACAGCGAGACCGGCAAGCAACTCCGCCTACGCGGGATCAACGCCCGGGTGGTCACGCCCGGCACGATTCGCCAGGGCGACCAGATCCGCAAGCTCTGAGGCGGCTGGAGGTCGGCTTCAGCTCGAGCAGCTGAGCATCGAGCAGCCGGCGCGGGTGCGGGCCCAGTCGGGGCGCTTCTCGGCGAATCGCTCCTTGCCCGGTTGTTCGTCGTAGGGATTGCGCAGCACGTCGAGGAGTTCGCCGATCATCACATGGTCGCCCTGCTCGGATGCATCGATGGCGAGCTGTGCCAGGTAGTTGCGCAGGACGTACTTGGGGTTGACGCCGTGCATGGCCGTTCGGCGGTCGCCGTCGCTGCGACCGTCACGGCCAACCCGCGCCGAGTAGTCGCGAAGCCAGGCCAGGGTGACGTCGCGAACCTCGCCGACGAGTTCGGCGGGGGAGTAGTACGCATCCAGCAGGGGCGCGAGCAGCGCATCCTCCTCGGTGGTCTCGCCGGGAACGTCGGCCAGGCCTCGGAAGAACACGGTCATGTCCGTCTCGATGGCGGGGAGAATGCCGGTCAGCGACTCGATGAGGTCGCGATCGGCATCGGCGTCGAAGTCGGCCAGGCCCAGCTTGGTCGCCATCATCTCGGGCCAGGCGGTGTTGAAGCGGTCGACGAAAACCTGGAGTCCGGCCTGGAGCGGCTCGACCTCGCCGATCAGCGGATGCAGGGCGTTGGCCAGCTGCGTCAGGTTCCATTGGCAGATGGCCGGTTGGGCGCCGTAGCGATAACGCTTGTGCTGGTTGTCGGTGGTGTTGGGTGTCCAGCCCGGGTCGTAGTCCTCGAGCCAGCCGTAGGGGCCGTAGTCGATCGTCAGGCCGTGGATGGACATGTTGTCGGTGTTCATGACGCCGTGGACGAAGCCGACCCGCTGCCAGTGGACGACCATGTCGGCGGTGCGGCGACAGACCTCGGCGAACCACTCGGCATAGGTCTCGGAGGTATGACCCGAGGGCGACGGCTCGCCGAGCTCGGGGAAGTGAGTGTCGATCGTGTAGTCGGCCAGGCGGCGCAGGTTGTCGGCGTCCTGTCGCCAGGCGAACAGTTCGAAGTTGCCGAACCGGATGAACGACGGCGCAACGCGGCACACGATGGCGCCAGGTTCGAGCGCCGGACGCCCGTCGTAGAACATGTCGCGCATCACCTTGTCGCCGGTGAGCGACAGGCTGAGGGCGCGGGTGGTCGGCACGCCCAGGTGGTGCATCGCCTCGCTGCAGAGGAACTCGCGGATCGAGCTGCGCAGCACCGCGAGGCCGTCGGCCGTGCGGGAGTACGGGGTGGGCCCGGCGCCCTTGAGTTGCAGGGTCTGGCGGCCGTGATCGGGGGTGACGATCTCGCCGAGGGTGATGGCCCGGCCGTCGCCGAGCTGGCCGGCGAAGTTGCCGAACTGGTGACCGGCATAGGCCATGGCGTGTGGGTCCATGCCGGGGAGCAGTTCGTTGCCCGTGAACACGGCGGCGAAGCGGTCGGCGTTGGCGCCGCCGGCCTCCGTGCGGTCGATGCCGAGCTCGTCGAGCATCTCGCCGGAAACCGCCAGCAGCGAGGGCGATTCGGTGGGCGCCGGCGCCACCCGGGAGTAGGCCGCGTCGGTCACCTGACGAGGACGGACCTCGGTCGACGGATCAGCGGGAAGCGCCGCGGTGAACGTGTTGTCGAACGTCAGTTGGTCGAGTCTCATGGGAGACCTCCTCTTCTCAGCCTAGGGAGTCATACGCTCGTGGACATGAAGATCGGGGAGCTGGCCGAGCAGGCATCGGTGACGACGAAGACCATCCGCTACTACGAGTCGATCGGGTTGCTGACCGAACCGGCGCGAACGCCGTCGGGCTACCGCGACTACGACTCGGCGGGTGCCGAGCGTCTGCGCTTCATCCGTGACGCCCAGGCGACCGGCCTGTCGTTGGCCGAGATCCAGTCGGTGCTCGAACTCAAGGACGCCGGGGAGCGCAGCTGTGCGCACACTCGAACGTTGCTGGATCGTCATCTCGACGATCTCGACGAACAGATCGCTCGCTTGGTCGAGGCCCGGGCCGAGCTCCGGAGCCTGGCCGAGCGGGCTGCGGCCCTCGATCCGACCGAGTGCACCGATCCGAACCGCTGTCAGGTGATCAGCCCTTGACCTTCCTTTCGGATGGAAGGTTTACACTGGTGTCATGACCACCGCGACAGCGAACACCAGTGAGCTCTCGATCGAGGGCATGACGTGCAGCGCGTGTGCTCGTTCGATCGAGGAAGGACTCGGACGGGTGGTCGGGGTCGAGGAGGCCCACGTCAACTTCGCCACCGGCATGGCCTCGGTACGACACGGCGACGGCGTCGAGCTGCCGATTCTGCGCGAGGTGGTCGAATCGCTCGGATATCGCGCGCCGGAAGTGCGCGATCACGATGCGGCCGAGGCCCGTCGGGAAGGCGGTCTGTGGAACCGATTCCGTGTCGCCGCCCTGCTGACGGTGCCGCTGATGCTGATCTCGATGATCGAACCGCTGCGCTTCGCTGGCTGGGAATGGGTGGCCGCCGCCCTCGCCACCCCGGTGGTGTTCGGCGCCGGTTGGGGCTTTCACCGGGTGGCCTTCGGCAACCTGCGCCATCGCATGGTCACCATGGACACGCTCGTTTCCGTCGGAACGCTGGCGGCCTGGACCTGGTCGGCCGTCGTTCTCCTCGCCGACTTGGACGAGCCGCTCTACTTCGAGACCGGCGCGGTCATCGTCACGTTGATCCTGCTCGGCAAGTGGTTCGAGGTGCGGGCCACCCGGCGCTCGGGTGACGCGATCCGGTCGCTGGCCGATCTGGGCGCGCGCACCGCGGAGCTCGAGGACGGCCGCGTGATCGCCATCGACGATCTCGAGGTCGGTATGCGCTTCCGCGTCCGGCCCGGCGAACGCATCGCCACGGACGGCGTGGTCGTCAGCGGTCGCGGTGCGATCGACAATTCGGTGGTGACGGGCGAGTCGTTGCCCGTCGAGGTGGGTGATGGCGACGACGTCATCGGCGCGGCCATCAACACCGACGGGTCTCTGCTCGTCGAGGCCCGCCGGGTGGGCGCCGACACGGCGCTCGCGCAGATCATCCGTCTCGTCGAGCAAGCCCAGGGAAGCCGGGCCCGGGTGCAGCGGCTGGCCGACCGGGTTGCATCCGTCTTCGTGCCCACGGCGATCGCCATCGCACTGGCCACCCTCGCCGCCTGGCTGATCCTGGGCCACGCCACCGCCGACGCGTTCACCGCGGCGGTCGCGGTCCTGATCATCGCGTGCCCGTGCGCGCTCGGTCTGGCCACGCCGCTGGCGATCCTGGTCGGCACCGGACGAGCGGCCCAGCTGGGCATTCTCATTCGCGGGGCCGAGGTGCTCGAGGACAGTCGCACGATCGACACGATCGTGCTCGACAAGACCGGCACGGTCACCGAAGGTCGGATGGAGCTGGTCGAGGTCCGCGGCCCGGCCGGCGAGGAGGAGGAGTTGCTTCGGCTGGCCGCCGCGCTCGAGTCGTCCTCGGAGCATCCGATCGGCCGGGCCATCGCCGCCGGGGCCGACACCTCTGCGCGAACGGTGACCGGGTTCTACAACCAGGCCGGCCGCGGCGTGGCCGGGGCCGTCGACGGCATCCGCGTGCGGGTCGGCCGGCCCGAGTTCTTCGACGAGGTCCCGGCATCGCTGTCCGACGAGATGGTCTCGGCGTCGGCCAACGGACGCACGGTCGTCCTCGTCGGCCGGGGTGGCACGGCCGAGGGCGCGATCGTCCTCGCCGACACCATCAAGCCCACCTCCGCCGCCGCGGTGGCTGCCCTGCAGTCCCGAGGACTCGAGGTCGCGCTGCTGACCGGCGACAGCGCAACGAGCGCCGCCGCCGTCGCCGAATCGGTCGGGATCGAGCGGGTGATGGCCGGCGTGCTTCCCGACGGCAAGGCGGACGAGATCAGGCGACTCCAGGCCGAAGGTCGCCGTGTGGCGATGGTGGGGGACGGCATCAACGACGCCCCCGCGCTGGCGACCGCCGACCTGGGGATCGCCATCGGCACCGGCACCGATGTCGCCATGCAGGCATCCGACCTCACCCTGGTCAGCGGTGAGTTGTCCGCGGCCGTCGACGCGATCGACCTGTCCCGCCGCACCCTCGGCATCATCAAGGGCAATCTCTTCTGGGCGTTCGCCTACAACGCCGCCGCGATTCCGCTCGCCGCCCTCGGGGTGCTCAACCCGATGATCGCGGCCGGTGCGATGGGATTCTCGTCGCTCTTCGTGGTGGGCAACAGTCTGCGGCTGCGCACGTTCCGGCCCTCGTCAACTCTGCCGGCCTCGGTTCGGCCGGTCGCACCATCGACCGCAACAACGAGCCGTTCCCGTTGAAGAACTTCGAGTTCGTCGTTCGGGTGAACCTGATCGGCTCGTTCAACATGCTCAGCCAGGCCGCGGCCGCGATGGCCCAGACCGACCCGGTCGACGACGACGGCAGCCGTGGCGCCATCGTCAACATGGCGTCGGTGGCGGCCTTCGACGGACAGATCGGGCAGTGCGCCTACTCGGCCTCGAAAGGCGGCGTCGTGGGGATGACACTGCCGATCGCCCGCGACCTGAGCGCGGTGGGGGTGCGGGTCAACACCATCGCCCCGGGGCTGATCGACACGCCCATCTACGGCGAGGGCGAGGGGTCCGAGGACTTCAAGAAGCAACTCGGCCAGTCGGTGCTGTTCCCCAAGCGGCTCGGCTCAGGGGAGGAACTCGCCTTCATGGTGATGGAGTGCCTCACCAACCCCTACATGAACGGCGAGACGATTCGTGTCGACGGCGGCGCCCGGATGCCACCGAAATGACGACCGACCAGGCCATCCTCACCGAGCGGCGGGGCCGAGTGCTCGTCATCACGATGAACCGACCCGAGGCCAGGAACGCCATCAACGGCGAACTCTCCACCGGGTTGTGGGCGGCCATCGAAGAACTCGATGTCGACCCGTCGTTGACGGCCGCGGTGTTGACCGGCGCCGGCGGCGCCTTCTGCTCCGGTATGGATCTCAAGGCCTTCGCCCGCGGTGAGGACATCGGCCCGATGACGACCTTCGTGCAGAACGGCGCCGACAAGCCCCTGATCGGCGCCATCGAGGGGTTCGCCCTCGCCGGCGGGCTCGAACTGGCGCTCACCTGTGACCTGCTCGTCGCCGCCGAAGGTGCCAGGCTCGGCATCCCCGAGGTCAAGGTTGGCTTGTTCGCGGCCGGTGCCGGTGTGATGCGTCTGCCCGGCCGGGTCGGCTACGGCAAGGCCATGGAGATGGCGATCACCGGCGACCCCATCACGGCCGAAGAAGCGCTCGCCTTCGGACTGATCACGAAGCTGGCCGCGCCGGGCAACGCGCTCGAGGTGGCGATCGAGATCGCCGAGCGGGTGGCCGCCAACGCACCGCTGGCGGTGGCTGCGTCGAAGCAGATGATCCGGGCGACACAGGGCGCGACGGAAGCCGAGCTGTGGGAGCTTCAGGCCTCGCTCGTGTCTGATGTATTCTCCTCGGACGATGCCAAGGAGGGTCCGGCGGCGTTCGCGGAGAAGCGATCGCCCCACTGGACTGGCACCTGACAAGGGGGAACAGGAATGGGTGTTTTGCGACAGGTCCGTTACGTGGCAGTGGTGGCGCTCATGGCGCTGCTGGGCAGCAGTTGCTACTACGTCGCCGCGGTGAACGCGGAGAACAACAGCGAACCGGTGCCGTTCATCTGCAACCCGACCGCGTTCAACACCGTGGTGAACCCTGCGATGGGCACCGTCGACTGGTACGAGGGCATCACTCGGGCCCCGTTGAGCTATGAGGAGTGCAAGACGCTCGCGCTTCAGCTCGACTTCGCACAGTCGTTCGCCAACCAGTACCCGACCCGAGGCGACGCCGAGGCGGCGGGCTACTTCGAGACCTTCGAGCGCATCCCCGGGATGGGCACCCACCACGGTCTCGGCGTCCTGACGCCCGAGGACTTCGCCGACCCGACGTTCGACCCCACGCACCCCGAGGAACGGCTCAACTCCAACCTCCCCGGCCACGTCGACGGGCTGTTCGAGCCCGGCCGCCCCGAGTTCCTCCAATACGACGGCACCAGCCCGGATTCACCGCTGGTCGGCATGTCCTACTACGTCTACACCGACACGGGGCTGCCGCCCGAGGGCTTTGCCGGCGACAACGACTGGTGGCACCACCACCCGAGGCTCTGCCACGACCCCGTCACCGCCAAGGCGACGCTCGGCGTCAACCTCAGCGACTCTGTCTGCGAGAGCCGTGGCGGCGTCAACGTGCACCTCCAGGACTTCTACATGTTGCACGCCTGGATCGTCCCCGACGTGGAACTCATCGACGATGTCTACGCCCCGTTGCACCCGTGCATCGACCCGGGTGGGACGATCTTCGACATGGAGGATCCGTGTCACGACGAGCTGCCGCCGGCGGGCTCATCACCGGCACAGTCGAGAGCTGGTGACGCCGTGCCGACCGGGCTCTTCTGCCCGATCGGGCTGGTCGGGCAGGACTGGGACCTCGACGCCTGACACTCGGGTCAGTCGACGTAGGCGCGGACCTGGGCCTTCTTGCCGCGGATGGTCGTGGCGTTGAGGGCATCGATCACGGACTTGGCTGACGCCTCGGGCACACCGACCACCGAGTACTTGTCGGCGATGCGGATCGGCCCGATCTCACGGCCCACGAGTTCGGTCTCGTTGGCGATCGCGCCCACGAGATCGCCGGGGCGCACACCGGCCTTGCGACCCATGCCGACGTAGACCAGGGACGTGCCGGGGCCGACGTTGCCCCTGGGGCGGGGCTTGGGCTTGGTGAACTTGCTGCCCTCGCCGTAGTGCTCGTCGTCGCGGTTCTTCTTCTTGTGCTTCTTCGGACGGTCGTCGCCGACATCGGGGATCTCCTGCTCGTCCGTCGTGGCGCCGCGGGCCTCGTGGTAGAGCTTGATCGCAGCGAGGGCGAGGTTGCGGTCGCTGTCCTCGCCGGCCAGTCCGTGGAGCACGCTGTTGTAGTCGTCGAGATCGTCGGCCGCGAGCGCCTCGCGAATCGCGGTGACGGTGTCGTCGACCTGGCGGGCCCGCAGGTCTGCGACCGTGGGGACCTTCTCGATCGCGATCTTCTGCTTGGTGAGGCGCTCGATGTTGTCGAGCAGTCGACGCTGGCGGGGCTCGACCAGCGTGATGGCCACGCCCTCGCGCCCGGCCCGACCGACACGGCCGATGCGGTGCACGTAGCTCTCCGAGGCCGACGGCACGTCGTAGTTCACGACATGGGTCAGCGTGTCGACGTCGAGGCCACGAGCGGCGACGTCGGTGGCGATCAGCAGCTCGGCGGTGCCGTCGCGGAGAAGTCCCATCACCCGGTCGCGCTGTTTCTGATCCATCCCGCCGTGAAGTGCCTCGGCCCGGTACCCGCGGCCGTTCATCGTCGTGGTGAGCTCGTCGACCTCGGTTCGGGTGCGGCAGAAGACGATGGCCGACGACGCACTCTCGACGTCGAGGATGCGGCCCAGCGCCGAGGCCTTGTGGAACCGGGGCACGATGTACGCGGTCTGGCGCACGAGGGTCTTGCCCGCCTTCGTGTCGCCGGCACCGATGTGGATGCGGACCGGGTCACGCTGGTACTTCTTCGTCAGCCGCTCGATGCGGGGCGGCATCGTGGCGGAGAACATCACGGTCTGACGCTCCGCCGGCGTGTTCTCGAGGATGGTTTCGATGTCCTCGGTGAAGCCCATGTCGAGCATCTCGTCGGCCTCGTCGAGCACGACCGTACGAATGCCGTCGAGCCTGAGTGACTTGCGACGGATGTGGTCGATCGCCCGCCCCGGGGTGGCCACGACCACGTGAACGCCGCGGTCGAGGGCCTGGAGCTGGCGCTGGATCGGCTGGCCGCCGTAGATCGGCACCACCTTCACGCCCTGACCGGCCCCGTACTTGAACATCGCCTCGCTGACCTGCACCGCGAGTTCGCGCGTGGGCACGACGACCAGGGCGGTCGGTTCGGCCGGGGCGCCGGGCTCGATGCCGTTCAGCACCGGCAGCGCGAACGCGGCGGTCTTGCCGGTGCCCGTGGCCGCCTGGCCGACGAGATCGGAACCGGCCAACAGGATCGGGATCGTCTCGCGCTGGATCGGCGTGGGCTCCTCGTAGCCGAGGGCACTGGTGGTGGCGACCAACTCGGCCCGCAGACCGAGGGCCGCGAACCCGTCGGATGCTTCTTCCGACTGTTCCGGCTGTTCTTCTGGAGACACTTCGATGTTCGACATGGCAACTGCTTCCCTCATGACGAGGGAAATCCCGTCTGGCTCATCTAGCCTACGGGTACGGGTGACCGCTGAGGAGCGGTCATTCGACACGGTTTCCCACCGTGCGGACTGCCCCTGCTTCGGCAGGGGTTTTTCGCGTCGTGGACTAGTGTCGCCCGCATGGCACTTCGTGACCTCGCCGGCGACATGGCGCGTGGCTCCGCCGGGCTCTGGAAGGCGGTGGCCGACGCCGTCGACCCCAAACCGTCGCCGGCCCGCCCGTCCACGTCGTCGGGATCGCAGGGGCAGGCCCCGAACGACGCGGTGATCCGTCACTCCCCGGTCGATCCGGCGATGGCCACGCCGGTCGAGGAGTCGGGGCAGATGCTCGTGCCCATCGATGCCTGGACCCGCATCCTCGAGCAGGTCGGGCATGTGCACGAGGCCGGTCAACAGCTCGCCGATGCCCGCGAGCGGGCGGCGCGGGCCGAGACGGAGAACGAGTTCCTGAAGGAACAACTCCGAGATCTCAAGTCCCAGAAGCGCAGCCCCCGTCGGCCCGCCGCTGGCGGTTCGCCGGCCTCGGCCGCCACCAGCCCGGTTCCCGCGTCGGACCCGATCGCTCGGGCCCGCGTGCGTCGCGCCCGCGAGGTCGCGAGCCGCTGGCTCAACCCGACGTAGGACTTCCTCCAGGCAGCGCTGCTCTGGATCGGTCAGCGACGCCGGTCGGCTCTGTCAGCCATGCCCACGTTCGCGCCGCGACCGCCTCCAGGCCCACGATCTCCAGCGTGCCCCCGTCTCGTCGCAGGAACCAGCGCACACGAGCGAATGCCCGCAGCGCCGCGGCGTCGATGAAGGTCACACCCTCGGCATCGATCCGGAACCGCCGAAAACCACCGAGAACGAACGGTGTGAGCACGTCGATGATGGCGTACTTGTCGAAGGTGTCGAGTTCGCCCTCGATCTTCAGCGTGATCCAATCCTCTCCCAGGCAGAGCAGGTCCGCCGTCGCGCCGCCGGGGAACCGAACCGAGGTCGCGGACGTTGCGGTCGTGGACGGCGCAGTGACCGGAGGTGATGCGATGGACATGGTGACGTTCCCTCCCGTCGGTCGACGGTCGACCGTGGAGGTCTGACGATCTCGCAGACCTGCCGGTTCCCGTGACGAGGCGAGAGTTCTCGGTTCGCTGCACGGCGCTCTTGCGTCGTAAGCCGCTCGGCTTCAGGAGGCCACGGGGGTGCGGGCGAAGACCTCGACGAAGTGCGGTGAGCGTGCGACTGCTCTCGACGGCAGAGGGCCTCCGGCGGGTTGGTGCGACCTGGCCCGTGCGACGTGGGGCGGGTACCCGACCTGGCGTACCCGACAGGGCACGACCTGCACCCTCGCCTTCCCGCGGGGGTCTCGCCGCAGGTTTCGTCCCCCCTTGCTGCGGGTACGTCGGTGTCATGAACAGCGCAGAGCAGGACGCAGCCGAACAGGTGGACGAGACCGTCACCACCACCGACGGTGACGGTGAGGGCCTCCGGGCCACCTACCCGCCGGAGAAGCCGGTCGGTGTTGAGGATCCCGCAATCGTTCAGGGCGATTCGGAGGCTCGTGACGACGTGGTGACCCGGGCATGGCGCGAGGAGCCTGACGAGACGCCCGGACGTGGCGCCCCTCCCGAGGTGCCGCCGCCGCACCGTGAACCGCCGGATGGTGTGCCCGAGACGGAGATCGTTCCGCGACCCGAGACCGAGGTCGTTCCCCGACCCGAGACGGAGGTCGTTCCCGACGACGAACCGGAGTCACCGTCGCCCGAGTGACCGACGGGGTCACGTCGGATCCGTTCACCACGGCGCCACATCGGGATCGACGAGTCGAGCGTGTTCATCCAGGGACTCGATCCGGGCAACGTCGTCATCGTCGAGTCGGATGCGCTGGGCGTCCCAGTTCTGCAGGATGTGCTCGCGGTCGGCACTTCGCGGGATGGCGACGACATTCTCCTGGTGAAGCAGCCATGCAATCGCGATGTCAGCCGGCGAGGCGTCGTGGCGCTCGGCGATGTCGCGCAACGTGGCGTCGTCGAAGACGTCTCCTCGAGCGATGGGTGAATAGGCCGTGAACGCCCACCCGTGGCCGGCGCACCACGAGCGGAGGCTGTCCTGGCGGAAGAACGGGTGACACTCCGCCTGGAGCACATCGAGTGGCGCCATGGGGAGGACGGTTTCGAGCTGTTCCAGCGTGAAGTTGGAGACGCCGATGCCTCGGGTCATCCCTGCTGCCTGCACTTGCGCGAGCGACGCCATCGTCGCGCCGATGCGGTCCCATGCCGTGGGCCAGTGGAGCAGGAGCAGGTCGACGTGGTCCAGACCCAGCCGGTCGAGGCTCCGTTCCGTCGATGCGACCAGGTCATCAGGCTCGTGATGGTCATTGGCGATCTTGGTCGTCACGAAGAGTTCCTCGCGCGGCAGCGATGCCGAGGCGATGCCGCGTCCGACCGCTTCCTCGTTGTCGTACATCTGGGCGGTGTCGATGTGGCGGTACCCGATCTCCAGCGCATCCTCGACCGAAGCAGTCGCCTCGTCACCCGCGAGTTGCCAGGTGCCGATGCCGAGCCGGGGAACGGACAGGCCGCCGACGGTGTCGACGACGGGCACGGCTCGGACCTGCGGCTCGGGGGCGGCGCGGTCGGCGGTGCCGTCTTCTTCGACCACCGGACCGGTCTGGTCAGCGGGTTGCTGGGGGTTCATGGTCACCTCGTGGAGTTCGTCGCACGTCGGTACAGGCGTACCCGGGCGGACGGGATTTCAACCCCACCGCACCGCGGTGGCTCGGCCCTGCCCTCGGAGAGCAGAGACGATTGCGCCGAAACGTCGAAACCCCAGGCCGCCCGCACAACGGGCCTGACCTGGGGTTTCTCGTGGTACACCCCCTGGGACTCGAACCCAGAACCTGCGGATTAAGAGTCCGATGCTCTACCAATTGAGCTAGAGGTGCAGGAATTGCTCCGGAGAGAAATTCTACGGGTGAACGAGGGGATTCGAACCCCCGACCTCCTGGACCACAACCAGGCGCTCTAACCAACTGAGCTACGCCCACCATGTCGGCCGAAGCCAACTGCCGACCCCGAGGGGTCAGGCGAAGGAGGAGTGTACCGGGCCGAGCGCACCGCGGCCTACCCTTATCTCGCCCCCGTAGCTCAACTGGATAGAGCAGCGAGCTTCTACCTCGCAGGTTGCAGGTTCGAGTCCTGTCGGGGGTGCCACCCTGGCCGCCCCGGTCACTTGATGAACAGCATCTCCCGGTACTTGGGGAGCGGCCAGTACTGATCGGCCACGAGCGTCTCGAGCGTGTCGGCATGGCGCCGCACTTCGTCCATCAGCGGACGAAGGGTGTCGGCGCCGTAGCGCATGTGCGCTTCCGGCGTGTCGAAGTCGTGGACCTCGATGGCCTCGGCGAGGTCGTCGGCGGCCACCAGCATCGCATCGGCCTCGCCGGCGATCGTTGCCACCACCGACGTGTTGAGCTTGATGCCCAACGAGGATGTCTGCTGGATCGTGCTGGCGAGATTCGACAGGTATGACATCGTGGCGGGGTAGAGAGCGGTCTTCGCGAGCTCGACCACCACTTTCGCCTCCACCGCGATCGAGAGGCAGTACTGCTCTGCGTAGACCTCGTAGCGGCTCTCGAGCTCGACTGGCGACAGCACACCGGTGCGGTCGAACAGGGCGACGACATCGTCTTCCATCAGCACCGGCAGCGCATCGGCCGTCGTCGGGAGGTTGCGTAGACCACGCTCTTCGACGGCCTCGCGATGCCATTCCTCGGAGTAGCCGTCGCCGCCGAAGATGACGTCGCCGTGCAGATCCATGAGCTCCTTGAGCACGGCGGCGACCGCCGCGGACTTCGAGGAGCCGGCGTCGAGTTCGGCCTCGAGCTTGTCGCCGATCCACTCGAGCGCATCGGCGAGCATGGTGTTCATCGCCACGAGCGGGCCGGCGACGGAGTGTGCCGACCCCACCGCACGGAACTCGAAGCGGTTGCCGGTGAAGGCGAACGGCGAGGTGCGGTTGCGGTCGCCCGGGTCTCGGGTGAACGACAGAATCTCGGCCAGGCCGAGGTCCATCGTGCCGCTCTCGGCCAGCGCCGACGTCTTGCCGGTCTTGATGTCGTCGAACACCGCCTCGAGCTGCTCGCCGAGGTAGAGCGACAGGATCGCCGGCGGTGCCTCGTTGGCACCGAGCCGGTGATCGTTGCTCGCCGAGGCGATGACGGCGCGTAGTAGCGGACCGAAGAGATGGACGCCGCGGATGACGGCACCGCAGAACAGCAGGAAGTTCAGGTTCTCGTTGGGTGTGCGGCCCGGATCGAGCAGGTTGCCCTGGGTCGAGTTGCCGACCGACCAGTTCACGTGCTTGCCCGATCCGTTGAGACCGGCGAAGGGCTTCTCGTGGAGGAGACACACGAACCCGTGCGCCGTCGCCGTCGCCTGCATCACCGTCATCAGCAGCTGCTGGTGGTCGGCGGCGACATTGGCCGACTCGTAGTACGGCGCGATCTCGAACTGGCCGGGGGCGACCTCGTTGTGGTGGGTCTTGGCCGGGATACCGAGGCGGAAGAGCTTGTCCTCGAAGTCCTGCATGAAGACCTGGACCCGCTCCGGAATCGCGCCGAAGTAGTGGTCGTCGAACTCCTGGCCCTTGGGTGACGGCGCTCCGAAGAGCGTGCGCCCCGTCAGCAGGAGATCCGGGCGGCTGTGCGCGAAGTGGGCGTCGATGAGGAAGTACTCCTGCTCGGCACCACAGCTCGCGCTGAGTGGCTCGATGTCGGTTTCGCCCATCAGGGTCAACACGCGCTCAGCGGCGCGGCTCATCGCTGCGTTCGAACGCAGAAGGGGGATCTTCTTGTCGAGCGACTCGCCGGTCCACGACATGAAGACCGACGGGATCATCAGGGTGGCGCCATTGGCGGTCTGCATCACGTAGGCGGGGCTCGTCGGATCCCACGCGGTGTAGCCGCGGGCCGCATTGGTGGCCCGCAGGCTTCCGTTGGGGAACGACGAACCGTCGGGCTCGCCCTTGCGCAGCAGGCTGCCGGTGAACTCGGTGATGGCGTGGCCGTCGGAGTTGAGGACGATGAAGCCGTCGTGCTTCTCCGCCGTGATGTTCGTGAGCGGATAGAAGATGTGGGAGAAGAACTTGACGCCCTTGGCGATGGCCCAGTCCTTCATCGCTGCGGCGACCACATCGGCCGTCGCCTGATCGAGCGGCGTGCCGGTCTGACGGGCGGCCTTCATCGCCTTGAAGGCGTTCTTCGACAGTGACTCCTCCATCGTCGCGAGGTTGAAGACGTCGCATCCCCAGATCTCGCTGAGCGGCGCGCCGGGTGCGCCGTCGGGCACGACGCCGCGGTTGGTCACCGAGTTGATCGCTTGGAGCCTGATCTCGTTGCCGCTCATGTCTGATTTCTCTCTCTCGAGTCGATTGGCCGGAAGTTAGCCAGCTCGCGTGCGAAGCCCGCCGCTGCGACGGGCTGTTCTCCGAGCCGTAACACGGTGGAATCACTCATCCCGCTCGGGGGGCAGGAACTCACAAGTGGTCGGCAATCGTCCGGAAACACGGAACCTCCACCATAGACCGAGACCCCGGAGAGACGACGTCGTGCAGCGATGACCGCGAAGACTGACGGCACCGAAGTCGGACCGCCGATCGCTGAATCCGTGCGGAAGATGCTGGCCGGGGTCAGCGTGCTGGTCGGCGTCTGTGTCGCCGGTGCGGTCGGCTATCTCGCCGCCGGCTGGTCCTTGCCCGATGCGATGTTCATGGTGGTCATCACCATCTTCGGCGTGGGCTACGGCGAGGTCCGACCGATCGACACCCTGGCGCTGCGCGGGCTGACCGGCTTCGTGATCGTCGCCGGCTACGGCGCCGTGATCTACACGGTCGGCGGATTCATCCAGATGGTGATCGACGGCCAACTCAACCGCGCGTTCGGCGCCAGGAAGACACGAAAGGAGATCGCCCGAATGGAGGGACACACGATCATCTGTGGTCTGGGCCGCATGGGGGCGTCGCTCGCGGCAGAACTGCACGCGGTCGGCCACCGCTTCGTCGCCATCGACGAGGACCCGGGGGCCGTCGAGCGGGCCCGCGAGCGCTACGAGCTGGTCATCTCGGGTGACGCCGCCGATGAGGACGTCCTCATGGCTGCAGGCATCGACCGGGCTTCGGTTCTGGCCACCGTGCTGTCCGCCGACGCCACCAACGTCTTCGTGACCCTGACAGCGCGGGCGATGAACCCCGACATCACGATCCTCGCCCGCGGGGAGAATCGCCACACCGAGTCGAAGCTGCGGACCTGTGGAGCCGACCAGGTGGTCCTCCCGACCGACATCGGTGCGACCCGCATCTCGCAGCTGATCGTGCGGCCGAGCGCCGAGGAGATGCTCGACTCCATCGGCTCGTCCGGCGACCTCGACCTCGTCCAGCTCGGTCTCGAGTTCGACGAGATCGAGCTGCAGTCGTCGTCGCCGTTGGCCAACCGGGTCATCGGGGACATCGAGGTGCGCGGCGCCTACGGCTACCTGATCATCGCCGTGCGCCGCGTCGACGGGACCACCGTCATGCATCCCCGGTCAGATCTCCGATTGGCGATCGGCGACCGGCTGATCGTGCTCGGCTACGAGGACGACCTTCCTCGCCTCGGCTCGAAGGAACCCAGCCGGACCGTCACCTATCGAGGCGTGACCTCGGAGGTCTGAGCGGCTCAGGCGTTCTTCGGCAGCTCGGAGAACGGCGTCGTCTTGAAGTCGCCGGGTTCCTTGGGCAGGCCGAGGACCCGTTCACCGATGATGTTCTTCTGGATCTGGTCGGTGCCGCCGTAGATGGGCGGCGCCTGCGCGTAGAGCGCACCACCGGTGACGAAGGGCAGCATGGGGTTGCCGGTGGCCTCGTTGAGCGCCTCCGACTGCTCGGCGGTGTAGCCGTGGAGCGTGCCGGCCGGGCCCACGAGCTGAAGTCCGAGATCGCGATTGAGACGCACGAGGTCACTCATCGCCAGCTTCGCGATGTTGGCCATGCCCGGGATGTCCTTGCCGGCCATCTTCGCGGCCTTGAGCCGGTCGGTGTTCATCTGCCCGAGCCGGTTCATGATGTGGAGGCGAACGAGGTCCTGGCGGATCACGGGGTCGGTGTTCATGCCGACGGCGCGAGCCAGGTCGGTCATCATCGACGATCCGGCCCGCTGTCGGGGGCCCTGGCCCTTGCTCGCCTTGGCCGGATCGGGCGCGAAGTCGCCGGCCCGCTTGTCGAGCATCTTCGCGATCGTGCCCGGCGTCAGGCCGGAGCCGCCGCCACCACCACCGGCCCCGAGGCCGGCTCGTTCGTTGGCCAGCGTGGTGTTGGTGGCCGCCCAGCCGTTGTTCACGCCGCCGATCACCGCGCTGTCGGGCACGCGGGCCTCGGTGAGGAACACCTCGTTGAACATCGCGTGGCCGGTCATCTCGACGAGCGGACGCAGGTCGACCTGCTCCTGGTGCATGTCGCACGCCATCCAGGTGATGCCCTGGTGTTTGGGCGCGTCCGGGTTGGTACGGGCGATCAACATGCCCATGTCGGCGGTCTGGCCGAGCGAGGTCCACACCTTCTGGCCGGTGACGATCCACTCGTCACCGTCGAGCTCGGCCTTGGTGGTGAGCCCGGCGAGGTCGGACCCTGCGCCCGGCTCGGAGAACAGCTGACACCACGCCTTCTGACCGGTGACGATCTCGCGGACGTAGAGGTCTATCTGCTCCTGGGTGCCGTGGGTGGCGATCGTGGGAGCGGCGAGGAGGAGACCCAGCCCGCCGGGGGCGCCGACCGCGCCGTGCTCGGCGATGGTCTTGCCGATCCTGTTCGAATCGCTGCGGGAGAGCCCCTTGCCGTAGGCGTTGGTCGGCAGGGTCGGTGCGCACCAACCCGAGAGACCGAGGCGTTCCCACCAGTCGCCCAGGGTCAGATCCGGGTCCCAGTTCTCTTCGAGCCACGCCTGGAGTTCGTCGAGGATCGGATCAGAGGTCGTCTGCTGCGTCGCTGCCATGGCAGGACGCTAGCGGGCGACGGGGAGCCGGGCCGCGCCAGCCCAACACGCGTGGGTGCCGCTGGAGATCCGTTCCGGCAGGGTGATCGCCGCTATCGGCGAAGTGGCGGGGTCGGTCGCGTCGAGAATCAGACACTGCGAGCGGTCGTTCACGAGATCCACTGTGAAGGTGATCAGGTAGCCGTCGTCCTCAGCCGTCGAGCCGGGTCGGGGTGCCATGACCGTCTCGCTCGCGAAGACGCCGTCGGGAAGGCGATGGGTGACCATGGTGTCGGATTCGACATCGTGCTTCACGACTCCCTCGAAACCGAACCAGCCGGCCGCAGGAAGTGCGTCGTAGCTGTAGCGATACGGGCGGCCGCCGTGGCGCCCGTTGATCATGCCGAACTCGAGGATCTGGTCGCTCAGCGGACCCTCGGTGGTCCGTCCGGTCGTGAGGTCGAATCGCCAGCGGTAGGGGATCGACTTCATCTGGTGCAGGTCGAGATAGCGGTAGAGGTTCTCCTCGAACGTGGCCTCGGGCCGTGGTCGTGGCGATGGGTTCTGCTGGAAGAACCCGTCGAGCACGATCTCGTCGCCGTCCTCGTACGCGTTGACCCAGTGGAGTACGAAGGTCGGATCGGCCTCGAACCAGCGCACCTGGTCGCTCGATCCGCCGCGGGGGATGATGCCGAAGCGGGTCGGCAGTTCCGGATGGAATCGAGGAGCGTAGATGCCGGCCGCCATCGCCTCCGGTTCCCAGAACAGCGGGCAGTCGTTGACGATCGCGTAGTGCTCGGTGAAGGCCATGTCGTGGGGGAGTCGGGCCCCGGGTAGCACCACGTCGATGTAGTTCGTGAGCTCACCCTCTGCGGAGACCTCTCCGTAGTGCATGTAGGGGGCCTCGGTGCCGTAGTTGAAGAACAGCAGTTCACCCGTGGACTCGTCGACCTTCGTATGGGCGGACACGCCCTCGGCGGGGAACGCGCCGTTCCAGGTCGCCTTGCCCCGTGGTGCGAGCGTGATCGGGTCGACCCGATACAGGTCACCGCACATGTAGAAGCTGGCGAGGGCGTCACCGCCCTGGATCACCACATCGGTGCTCGCCGCGTCCTTCATGCGGGGCCGGGCACCGATGGTGTGGTCGGCCTTGGCGCTCGCCGGCAACTCGGCGAGCCCGGCCCACAATGACTCGCCGGCCGCGAGTTCCCGTTCGAGGCCATCGGTACGAACGAAGCGGTTCGCGTAGCGGGCCTGGCCGGCCTCGAACGACATCGAGTGCAACATGCCGTCGCCGTCGAAGGGGTGGTAACGCTCGATCGGCGGGTGCAACGGATTCTCGGTGTTGCGGATGTAGACCCCGTTGAGATCGTCGGGAATGTGCCCTTCGACGTCGAGGTCCCACGCGTCGTACTCGACATGTTGCGGCCGCCACGGTCCCGATCGATACGGGTGCGAATCGGCGGGCGGGAGGGTGTGGGGCAGGGTGTCGTGGATCTGCGTCTTCATCGCAGGTTCAGCGTGGCACAGGTGGTGCTCAGACCGCGGCGGTGGATTCGGCTGTCGTCGGGGTCGGGTCGTCGCTCGGTTGTTCGTCCGGCGCGGCGAATGTGGCCACGAGGTAGGCGGTGAGCACCGGCGCGATCGCTCGGGAGATGTCGAAGAAGCGCCACCAGACCTGACGGCTGAAGAACACGGCGAGCACCACGAACCCGAGTGACCCCCATGTCAGGTAGGTGGGGCGGCGGATTGCCCGCACGATCAGCATCGGCATGATCGCGATGAGCGCGAGGATGACGGCGAGGTCGACCGGGTTCTCGATCCAGTTCTCATAGGCACCCGCCATGCCGCCGAAGGGCGGGCCGAACTCCTGGACCTCGTCGACCCCGCTGCCCGAGGTGAGACGCAGGCGGAGGTAGACGGCCCACGCGCCGGCCGCGATCGTCGGGGGAATGCCGATCAGCCAGGGAATCCGGCGGGTGCGAACCAATCGGAGCAGCAAGGCGCCGGCGAGGTAGAGGAACATCACCTCGCGAGCGAGTACGGCGACCGTGAACCACACCGCGGCCCGGCGGTCGTCGCGCTCCTCCAACGCGACCGTGCCCCAGAGCGCGGCCGCGAACGCCAGGATGCCGGCGCCGCTGATGTCGAACTCGAAGATGATCCCCACGTTGAGCGCGAAGGCGAGGCCCCACCACTCGCTGCCTCCGAGACGACGAGCGAGCCGGGCCGTCGCCGCGGTGCCGAGCGCGATGGCGAACAGGTTGGTGATCGCCATGGTCCACGGCAGTGCCGTCGGTGGCACGAGGCCGCCGGCGCCGGCGACGAGCGGGAAGAGCATGCGCTGCCCGCGGTACACCGGACGGTCGAGCAGCGCGGCGTGGCGGTCGGGCGTGAGATACAGCGGGTCGAGCGCCTGGAGATAGAAGTACTTCCCGTCGTGGCCCTCGGCGTCGACCGTGGCGATCTCGCGGCCCATCTCGGCCTCGACGTGCTCGGTGATGGGCTGGGCGTCGGGTGCCGAGCCGAACTTGACGAGACCGGTGATGTCACCCTCGTGGCCGAGCAGCGATCCCCCGATCACGGCGCAGCCGACGAGCAGCGCCGCCGCGATGACGCGAAGAGGGAGGGTGCGAAACATCGGGTTCCTGTCGGCACCACCGCCCGTCCCTCAAGCTCCTCCCCAACACCCCCGAAATTGAGGCGACTTGACCACCGCAAGGGTGGTCAAGTCGCCTCGAGAAGCGGGGTCTGGCGGACCCGGCTTAGTGGAACTGCTCTTCCTCGGTGCTGCCGGCGAGGGCGAGCGTCGACGCGGTGCCGCCGGAGACGACGGTGGCGATGTCGTCGAAGTAACCGGCGCCGACCTCACGCTGGTGCTTCGTGGCGGTGTAGCCGTCCGGCTCCATGGTGAACTCGCGCTCCTGTAGCTCGACGTAGGCGGTCATGTCGTTGGCGGTGTAGCCACGGGCCAGATCGAAGGCCGACGCGTTGAGTGCGTGCCACCCGGCGAGGGTGATGAACTGGAACGCGTAGCCCATTGCACCGAGCTCCTTCTGGAACTTGGCGATCGTCGAGTCGTCGAGGTGCGCCTTCCAGTTGAACGACGGCGAGCAGTTGTAGCTCAGCATCTGGTCCGGGTACTCGGCCTTGACGGCCTCGGCGAACTCACGGGCCTGCTCGAGGTCCGGCGTGCCGGTCTCGCACCAGATCAGGTCGGCGTAGGGCGCGTAGGCCAGCGCACGCTTGATCGGCGTCTTGATGCCGGGCTCGGTGTAGTAGAAGCCCTCGGCGGACCGCTCGCCGGTGAGGAACTCCTGATCACGCTCGTCCACGTCGGTCGTCAACAGGTTCGCGGCCAGCGCGTCGGTGCGGGCAAGGACGATCGTCGGCGTGCCGGCGACGTCGGCGGCGAGACGGGCTGCGTTCAGGGTGGTCACGTGCTGCTGGGTCGGGATGAGGACCTTGCCGCCCATGTGGCCGCACTTCTTGGCCGAGCTGAGCTGGTCTTCCCAGTGCACACCGGCCGCGCCGGACTCGATCATGGACTTCATGAGCTCGTAGGCGTTGAGCGGCCCGCCGAAGCCGGCTTCGGCGTCGGCCACGATCGGCAGCATGTAGTCGATCGACGGGCTACCGCTGGTCTCGGCCCATTCGATCTGGTCCGCGCGGCGCAGCGCGTTGTTGATGCGCGACACAACCGACGGCACCGAGTTGGCCGGGTAGAGCGACTGGTCCGGGTAGACCTGCCCGGCGAGGTTCGCATCGCCCGCGACCTGCCAACCGGAGAGGTAGATGGCGGGGAGGCCGCCCTTGGCGTACTGGATCGCCTGGCCACCGGTCATGGCGCCCAGCGCGTGGACGTAGTCCATGTTGTTGATGCGGTCCCAGAGCTTCTCGGCGCCCTGGCGGGCGAGCGTGTGCTCGGGCATCACGGAGCCGCGCAGCCGCACGACGTCCTCGGCGGTGTAGTCCCGCTGTACGCCCTTCCACCGGGGGTTCTCGTCCCAGTCCTTCTGAAGGGCGGCCACCTGTTCGGCGAAGCTCGGGTTCATTGCTTTCTCCTGGTTATCGGGATCTCGTGTTGAGATGGTGAGATTGGGGTTGAGGGATAGGGCGGGGACAGGTGTCTGACACCGGCGGGACAGGTGTCTGACACCTTTGGGACGGTGGGACGGGTTAGAGGAGGTCGTAGGCGGGGATGGTGAGGAATTCGGGGTAGTCGGAGGCGGGGGCGAAGCAGAGGGTGCGGAGGAGGTCGCAGGCGTCGCCGTAGCGGCCGGCCGACCAGCGATCGGGGCCGAGGTCGGCTTCAAGGGCGGTGAACTCCTCGTCGATGAGCGAGTGGAGCAGGTCATCGTCGAGCGCCTGGCCGTCGGCGACCTCGACGCCGTGGCGACGCCATTGCCACAGCTGGGCCCGGCAGACCTCGGCCATGGCCGTGTCCTCGAGGTGATCGTCGATGGCGACGGCCGCCGTTCCGGCGAGCCATTCGCCCAGATAGCGGATGACGATGCGGATGTTGGTGCGCACACCTTCGAGCGTGATGGCGCCGTCGGACCCGGGGAGCGTGAGGAGATCGTCGGCCGTGACGTAGACGTCGTCTCGCTGTCGGGCGACCTGGTTCGGCTTCTTTCCGAGCACCTTGTCGAACTCGGCCCGGGCGACCGGCACCAGGCCAGGGTGGGCGATGCGGGTGCCGTCGAAACCGTCGCCGGCCTCGCGTCGCTTGTCGACGGTGACCTTGCGCAGTGCACCGGCGATGCGTTCGTCGTGCGCGGATTCGGGGCCGTCGCCGAGGATGACGCCCGACATGCCGCCGATCGCATGGGCGCCGCGGCGGTGGCACGTCGCGACGAGGAGCTCGGTGAACGCCCGCATGAACGGCGTGGTCACCGAGATCCGGTCGCGATCGGGCAACACGAACGCCGGGTCCTCACGAAACGTCTTGGCCACGCTGAAGAGGTAGTCCCAGTTGCCGGTGTGGAGGCCGGTGATGTGATCACGCAGTGCGTAGAGGATCTCGTCCATCTCGAACGCGGCGAGAATCGTCTCGACCAGCACCGTCGCCCGGATGGTGCCCGGGCCCAGCGCGAGCTCAGCCTCGGCGAAGTCGAACACGTCGTTCCACAGCTCGGCGTCGGCCTGGCCCTCGACCTTGGGCAGGTAGAAGTAGGGCCCGGTGCCCCGGGCCGCGGCCGGCGCCGCGTTGTGGAAGACGCAGAGCCCGAAGTCGACGAGGGCCGCCGCCATCGGCTCGCCGTCGACGGTGAGGTGTTTGTCGACGAGGTGCCACGCCCGGGTCCGCACCATCAAGGTGGTGGCGTGGGGCGGCGGGGTCAGCTCGCCGCGATACGCGGCCGCGACATTGGCCTGCCCCTCGAGGATGTTGTCGAGCGTGGGCGCCGTGGCGTCCTCGAAGTCGGCCATGAAGACGTCGGCGCCGCTCTCGAGTGCCCGGACCATGAAGTCGCGGGTGACGGGACCGGTGATCTCGGTCCGTCGGTTCGTGAGGTCGGCCGGCGCGCTGGCGACGGTCCATCCGCCCGAGCGGATGTGGGCGGTGTCGGGCCGAAACGACGGCCGCAAACCCCGGTCGGTACACCGTTGGCGTTCCTCACGGGCGGCGAGCAGCGCCCGCCGGGTGGGTTCGAACCGCTGATGCAGGGCCCCGAGGAACTCGCGCGCTTCAGGCGTGAGGATCGTGGCGGCGAGCGGGTGCGCCGCGCACGCCGGGTTCGGGAGGGCAGGATTCGGGAACGCTGGTGTGTGCATGCTCGCTCCCTCCGTCGGTCGATCTCGACTGGACAGGAAGTTTGCCGGTTCTTCGACCACAAAACAAGACATGTATGGAACAAATTTTGGGGTCCGCCTTCACAAGTATCGAAAGATCTGCAATTCTTTGCTCATGGCCGACGACTTCGACCCCCTCGTGCTCGGCGCGCGCATTCGCGACGCCCGGCGCCGACGTGATGCCACGCTGGCCGACATCAGTGATCTCGTGGGGCGGCCGGCCCCGTATCTGAGCCAGCTCGAGAACGGCAAGGTCGAGCCGAAGCTGAGCTTCCTCGGTGAGTTGGCCGAGGCGCTCGACACGACCACCGCCGACCTGCTCGACCCCGCCCCGCCCGATCGCCGCGCCGAGCTCGAGATCGGCGTGGCCCGCGCCCAGGAGGACCCTCGCTATGCGGCGCTCGGCCTGCCGTACCTCAAGCCGTCGGCCAAGATCAGCGATGACGTGCTCGAGCACGTACTGACGCTGTGGACTCTCGTGGCCGACCACGACGAGCCGGCTCCGCCCTCACCTGATCACCGGCGCTTCGCGGATCACGCCCGTGCCGCCAACAGCGCCTTGCGAACCGAGATGCGCGCCCGCGACAACTATTTCGCCGAGATCGAAGCGGTCGCCAACGCCACCCTGCGGCGCGCCGGGTACGGCGGGTCGGGGCCGATCAGCGAGCGGGTCCTCACCGAGATCGCCGCGATCCACGGCTTCACCATCGAGCGGGTCGGGTCGATCCCCCGCACCGCCCGCAGCATCACCGACACCCGCGACAAGATCATCTTCATCCCCGATCAGGGTGGTCTACGCATTCGCCAGGCCCGTTCGGTGGTGCTCCAAACCCTCGGTCACTTCGTGCTCCAGCACGTCGACACCACCGACTTCGGGGAGTACCTGCGGCAGCGGATCGAGTCGAACTACTTCGCTGCGGCGGTGCTCGCCCCCGAGGGGCCGGCCGTCGAGTTCCTCCGCGACGCGCAACGGCAGAAGGACATCTCGGTCGAGGACCTGAAGGAGCTCTTCTACATCTCCTACGAGATGGCCGCGCACCGCTTCACCAACCTCGCGACTCGCCATCTCGACATTCCTTGCCACTTCCTGCGCACCGACAGCGAGGGCGTGATCAACAAGGCCTACGAGAACGACGGCATCGTCTTTCCCGCGGCCAGCGACGGCGGACTCGAGGGGCAGCGGGTGCCGCGCCAGTGGGGGAGTCGGCAGGCGTGGAATGCCCACGGGAGTTTTTTGCTCCACAGCCAGTTCACGGTGTGCGACGACGACGAGTACTTCTGCACCACCTACATCGAGACCGAGACGGATCGTTCACCCCACGCCATCTCGCTCGGCACGCGGTCGCAATACGCCACCGCGTTTCGGGGATCCGACACGCTGCGCCGTGAATTCGCGCGCGGCCGGGAGATCGAACCCGACCCGGGGCTCGTCCACGAGTGGCGCGACATCGCGTGGCCGTCGGCGGCCGAGCGCAGTCACGTGCTGTCGGCCCTGCCCCCGTCGTCGCGCGAGTTCAGCCCGTTCCCCGGCATCGACCTGCTCGACGTCTATCGGTTCCTCGAGCGTCAGCGCCGCGGTCGGGCCTCCTGAGATTCCGGTCGGGGCTCAGCCGACCCTCAGCACGAGATGATCGAGCGCGGCGATGGCGACGTGGACGATCGACGGCGGAACGGCGTCGAGGCGAAGTGCGATCACATCCGTGCCCGCGCTGTGGAGGTCGCCGCGCAGCTCGTCGCCGGCGACAGAGACGAGCACGGGCGGACGATCGACGGCGAGCTCGACGAGCGCGTCGACGAGTGCGACATCGAGCGTCGGTGGCCGGTCGCCGACCGTCGGGTCCTCGCCGGGTGCGGTGCGCACCGTCGCCACCCGGCCCGTGGGGATCACGACGTCGCCGCGGCTCGGCTCGCGTACCGCCACGAAGTCGACGCCGAGGGCGGCGACCCGACCCCGTGCGGTGCGACCACCGAGGGTCCGGACGGTGACGGGACTGCCGCGTTCGGCGAGGTCGAGCAGCACACCGGCGACCGTCGCATCGGCCGCGGCCTGGCGTTCGAGCCATCGCTGACGGGTGCGTTCGGCGGCCGCGTCGTCGACGCGACCCTCGGCCAACCAGGCCGACAGCCCGCTCAGGGGGTCGTCGCCGGTGAGCCGCAAGGGCTGCTGCGAGGAATCGCCGTCCACGACGGTCGAGGGTACCGGTACCATTCCCGGTGAACGATGAGCGAACACGCGATCACCATCCGCATCCCCGGCAATCACCTGATGGGTGCACTCCTCGGCGAACACGACCGACATCTTCGTCGCGTCGAGGCGGCCTTCCCCGACACCGACGTCACGGTGCGCGGCAACGAGGTCCATCTCAGCGGTCCGAGCGCGCCGATCGTGCAGACGCTGTTCGAGGAGCTCGTGGTGCTGGCCGAGAAGGGTCAACGCCTCGACGAGCGTTCGCTCGACCGCACGATCGACATGGTGCGCCAGGACGAGCGACCCTCGGCGGTCTTCACCCACGAGATCCTCAAGGCCGACAAGGGCAAGATCATCCGCCCGAAGTCGAGCGGGCAGAAGGCCTACGTCGAGGCGATCGACGGCAATGTCATCACCTTCGGCATCGGTCCGGCCGGTACCGGCAAGTCGTGGCTGGCGGTGGCGATGGCGTGCGCGGCACTCCAGGCCGGCGCGGTCGAGCGCATCATCCTCACCCGGCCCGCCGTCGAGGCCGGCGAGCGACTCGGCTTCCTCCCCGGCGACCTGATGGCCAAGGTCGACCCGTATCTGCGGCCGCTCTACGACGCCCTCCACGACATGGTCGGCATGGACGGCGTCGAGCGGCTGATGGAACGCGGTGTGGTCGAGGTGGCCCCGCTCGCCTTCATGCGTGGTCGCACGCTCAACTCGTCGTTCATCATCCTCGACGAGGCCCAGAACACCACGCCCGAGCAGATGAAGATGTTCCTCACCCGCATCGGGTTCGGCTCCAAGGCGGTCATCACCGGCGACGTCACCCAGGTCGACGTGCAGACCGGTCGCAGCGGGCTTCTCGGCCTCGAACCGATTCTCGGTGGCATCGACGGCATCGACTTCGTGCGCTTCACCGGCCGCGACGTGGTGCGCCATCGCATCGTGCAGGACATCGTCGACGCCTATGAGAAGGCCGGCGTCGATGGCTGAACCGGCGAACGGCGGCCGCCCGGTCGTCGTCGCGGTCGACGAACAGCACGACCTGCCCGTCGACGTCGGACGGTGGTCGCGACTCGCCGGCGACTCGCTGGCGGCCTCCGGGGTCGTCGAGGGCGAGCTCAATCTGTTGTTCGTCGACGAAGAGGTGATGACCGAGCTCAACCGTGAGCACATGGACGAGGATCGGCCCACCGACGTGTTGTCGTTCCCGCTCGATGCCGACGACGACGATCCCGTGGGCGAGCGGTTGATCGGCGACATCGTGGTGTGCCCCGCCTACGCCGCTCGTCAGGCCGCCGATCACCGCGACGACCGCGGTCACGACGGTTCGGTCGACGACGAGCTGGCGCTGCTCATCGTCCACGGCGTGCTGCACATCCTCGGCCACGACCACGCCGAGGCCGACGAGACGGTGCGCATGCAGGCGGCCGAGGATGCCCTGCTCGGCGCGCACCACCGTCCTGTGGTCCAGCACCGTCCCGGGACCCCCGCATGACGACCGGTCTGATCGTGGCGGTCATCGGCATCGGCGTGCTGGTCGTGATGGCAGCGCTGGTGGCGGCCGGCGAGACCGCGCTGACCCACATCAGCCACGCTCGCGCCGAATCATTTGCGTCCGACGGCGTTCCCGGCGCCGGGGCACTGGCCCATCTGCTCATCGACCGCGAATCCAGTCTGGCGCCGTTGCTGTTGCTGCGGATCATCTTCCACCTGGCCGCATCGTCGATCGTCACCGTGCTGGTCGTCGATCGGGCCGGGGCCACCTGGGTTGCGGCGGCGGTCGCCGTCGAGGTGATGGTGCTCTACGTGCTGGCCGAGGCGATGCCGAGATCGTGGGCACTGCAACACCCCGACATCGCCGCCCGCCGGGCTGCCCCGGTGGTCCGCCTGGTGCTCTTCATCGCACCGTTGCGGTGGGCGAGCCGCGCCCTCAACGGCATCTCCAACGGGCTCCTTCCCGGGCCCGCCCGACCGCCCGTGGTCACCGAGGACGAACTCATCGCGCTCACCGGTGCCGCGGCCGCCGGCGAGTCGATCGAGGAAGAGGAGCGTGACCTCATCGAGTCCGTCTTCGCGCTGGGCGACACGGTGGTGCGCGAGGTGATGGTGCCGCGCACCGACATGGTCACGAGCCCAGCGGCGAGTTCGGTCACCGAGGTGCTCGACCTTGCGATCGACAAGGGGCTCAGTCGCCTTCCGGTGTGCGGCGACGGAATCGACGACATCGTCGGTGTCTGCCTGATCAAGGATCTCACCCGAGCCGAGCGGGCCGGGCAGGGCAGCCGTGAGGTGCGGACGGTGATGCGTCGGGCCCGCTTCGTTCCCGAGACGAAGCACGCCGATGCGCTGCTGCGCGAGATGCAGCTCGGTCGGCATCACCTGGCCATCGTCGTCGACGAGTACGGCGGCACCTCCGGCCTCGTCACCCTCGAGGACGTGGTCGAGGAGCTGGTCGGCGAGATCGTCGACGAGTACGACATCGAACAACCGCTGGTCGAACCACTCGCCGGCGGCGAGGTGCTCGTCCACGGTCGCATGCCCGTTGATCAGCTCCACACCCTGGTTCCCTCGGCGATCGAGGACGGCGACTGGGACACCGTGGGTGGGCTGATCTTCAACACCCTCGGCCACATTCCCAGCGTCGGTGAATGGATCGAGGAGGGTGGCGTGCGCCTCCAGGTCGAACGGATGGAAGGGCGTCGCATCACGCGCGTCCGACTCACGCCGGTTCTCGATCCCGAGGACGCCGACCAGAGAGCCCAGCGAGAGGGCGCGCATGGCTGAGTTCCGATCGGGGTTCGTGACCCTCGTGGGCCGGCCCAACGCGGGCAAGTCGACCCTGCTCAACCGCATCCTCGGCCACAAGGTCTCGATCGTGTCCGACAAGCCGCAGACCACCCGCACGCAGGTGCGTGGCGTGCTCACCGACGACGACGCGCAGCTCGTGTTCGTCGACACGCCGGGCATCCACAAGCCCCGTACCGCCCTGGGCACGAGCCTCAATGCGACCGCGAACCAGGCCACCACCGAGGTCGACGTCGTGTGCTTCGTGCTCGACGCCACGGCGCCCTACGGCCGCGGCGACGCGTTCATCGCCGAGCGGTTGCCGAAGGACTCGGTCGTCGTCGTCACCAAGGCCGACCTCGCGTCACCCGAACAGGTGCTGGCCCAGCTGCAGTCCACCTCGGCGCTGGCCGTCGAGTCGTGGTTCCCGGTGTCGGGCACGACCGGCGAGGGCATCGATGCCCTGGTCGCCCACCTCCGTTCCCGCATGCCCGAAGGACCGCACTTCTACCCCGAGGGCATGATCACCGATGTGCCCGATGAGTTCTGGGTGGCCGAACTCGTGCGCGAGCAGCTGCTCGCCGTCACCCGCGAGGAGCTGCCGCACTCCATCGCAACCCGCGTCACCGAATGGGAGTGGCCCCGGGTCCGCTGCGAGATCATCGTCGAGCGCGACTCGCAGAAGGGCATCGTGATCGGGAAGAAGGGCGAGAACCTGAAGAAGGTCGGCATCGCCGTGCGAGAGCAGCTGCCCGAAGGCGTCTTCCTCGAGCTCTTCGTCAAGGTCGAGAAGAACTGGCAACACCAGGCCCACTCCGTCGAGCGGCTGGGCTACTAGACCCGGTTAGAAGCGCCGCGCCGGGTCCTCGGGGGCCTCGTCGCCGTACTGCTCGGCGTACGACAGCCAGTCCTTGAGCCAGGCCGTGTAGGCCGCTTCGTCGGGTTCGCCGGTCAGCGGATCGACGGCGTCGGGCAGCGGCGGCGGACCCGAGGTCGGGGTCGCCGGAGCCTGGATGGTCGACGGTGTCTGCACCACCGGTTCGAATCGGGTGTGCAGGATGTCGGCGCGAGGCTCGTCGTCGACGGCCGCGCCGAACAGTTCAGGGGCCTCGGCCGGCGGCGGGGGCACGGGGAAGCCGTCATCCCCGGAGCGGTCCATCGCCGGCGTGAGACCGAGAGCCTCGAACGGGTCGATGCGACGACCCTCGGCCTCCGCCCTGCGCGGAAGAGTGCGGTCGGCCGGGAGGCCATCGGGGACGGTGCCGTCAGCAGCAATGACGCCGAACGGATCGGCCGGCGATTGGTTGGCCCATCCACCCAGCTCGGGCTCGTCGCTCGACAGGGGCACCGACGCGAACGGGTCGTCGCTGAAGCCGATCGGATCACTGTGCGGTGCGACATCATGGGCGGGCTCGCCCGACTCGGTCGCGATGCCGGGCAACGATTCCGCGAACGGCGCACGTCGCGGGAGCATGGCATTGGGGGTGACCGAGATCTGCGGCTGGGGCGTCGACTCGGGGATCGGCAGTTCCTCGAGACGCTTGCGCATCTCCTCGAGCACGGCACGCTGGTCGGCAAGGCTGGTCGACCCGTGGTCTTCGGGGTCTTGGCGCTGGAGACGCATCGAGACGAGCCCGAGGACCAGAAGCGAGCCGATGCCGGCGATCGCCCAGGTGACCGGATTCTCGACGTCGCTGCCCGCGAGGTAGGCGTGGTAGCTGCCGGCGACCATGGCCACGAAGGACGACAGGTGGACCACCCGCCAGAGCGCCTTGCTGACACGGGACCGCAGGAGCGAGGTGACCTCGACGGCGATCAGCAGATAGGCCGCGATGATGCCCCACGCGATTGCCTCGGTCCGCCAGTCGGACGCGCCGGGCACGAAGAGTTCACGGGGTCCGAAGTCCTCGTAGGAGTCGAGCCAGAGGGTGCCCATGTGGGCGATGAGGAACACCACGCTGATACCACCGAGGAAGCGGTGGAGGTCGAGGAACCACGGCCCGGTGCGGGCGCGGACCGCGCGGGTGGACAGCATCAGGCCCATCACGACCGATGCGGTCGCGGTGGTCCAGGTCATCAGACCGGCGGCTCGAGTGGCATACCACCACAGCTCTTCACTCACGGCGTCTCCAGTCGGCACGTTCTCGCCGAATGCGAGGATTTCGGGGAACTGCCTCAGGCCGCCGTCGACCAGTGGATGACATGGCGCACACCGAACGGTTCGAGGAACGCGGCCGCCTCCGGACCGGCGACCATCGCGGCCTTGGTCAGGATCTCCGCCTGTTGGGCGGTCGCGCCGACCACGGTGATGCATTCGACAGTGCCGTCGGTCGGCGTGCCGGTCCTCGGATCGACCACATGGTGGGCATCGCCGCGGGGGGTCGTCCACCGGCGTCGGCAAGTGGTGCTGGTGCACAGCCCACCGTCGGCGAGCGCCGGAAACGGCAGTCGACCCCAGTCGTCGGTGAACCGCCACCCGGCACCCGACGGGCTCTCGCCGCGTACCCGGAGGTCGCCGCCGATGGAGACCGCCACGCCGCTCGCCCCGTTCGACATCACGAGTTCGGTGGCGAGGTCGGCCGCCGTCCCCTTGCCGATGCCGCCGAGATCGATGCGAACGCCATGGGGCACGGTGATCGCGTGGAGCGCGGCGTCGAGTTCGATGCCGCACACGCCAGGCGCCGGGTGGGGCTCTCCGCCCCCGGCAAGGGTCATGTCGTCGAACGTGCGGTCGTAGCCGAGCGCGACGAGCGAATCGTGCACCGTCGGATCGAAACGGCCACCCGTGGCCTCGGCGCCGTCGACGGCGGCCTGGACGACCGCGAAGGTGTCGGGACTGACGATCACCGGCACTCCCGGATTGCGATTCAGCCGGCAGATCTCACTGTCGACCACGAAGCGGCTCCAACGAGACTCGAGATCGTCGAGCAGAGCGACAGCGTCGTCGAGGAGCACGCCGTCGGCCTTTGCCGTCACCATCAGGTATGTGGTGCCCATGGCCCGGCCCGTCCGCCGGACCTCGAGGTCAGGATCCACCGGTCGGCAGGCTGGTCGGGGGTAGCGAGGTGGGTGGGCTGAACGAGGTCGTGGGAGGCGCAGCCGTGGTCGGCGCGGGTGGTGCCGTCGCCGGGGGAGCGGTGGGCCCGGCGGTTGCCGGCGGAGCGGGGGTGGGCGCGACCGTCGGGCGAGGCGTGGTGACCTGCGGGGCCGCGGTGGTGGTGACCGCCACGCTGGGCGGCGGGGGTGGCGTGGGCGCCAGCCCCCGTTCGCCGGTGATCGTCCGGTCGGTGTCCGGGGTGGTGGTCGACGAGGCCCGGAACTCGGTGGCGGCGGCCCGCAGGTCGACTCGCTCGACGCCGGTCAGGCTGCCGATCTCGTCGGCCCCGAGGTCGGTCGTGGGCTGCAAGCCGGCGGTGCTGTCGACTTCGCCGGAGCGGTGCGCCCAGCCGACCGTGAACATCAGACCGGCGTAGGCGCCGAGCGCGGACGCGCCGGCGACCCGACGGGCGCGACGGGCTGGATGCGGGCGACGACGACTCACCAGGGCGAGATCGGCACGAACCCGCAGCGAGTTGAGCAGCGGTTCGGCAGTTACTCGTCGCGGAGTTCGCGCAGCAGTGCCTCGGCCTCGGAGCGTTCCTTGGTCCGTCGCATCGGCGGCAGGGCGTTGATGAGCTCCCAGCGGTAGGAACGCGAGGTGGCGAGTCGGGGATCGAGCACCGCCACCACCCCGCGATCGGTCGCCGAGCGGATCAGCCGACCGGCCCCCTGGGCGAGCATGGTGGCCGCTCGTGGCAGGTCGATGGTGCGGAATGCGGCCTTCCCGGCCCGCTCCCGCCGGGCCTGCAACACGGGGTCGTCGGGGCGAGGGAACGGGAGTCGATCGATCACCACCAGGTTGCACGTCGAACCGGGGATGTCGACGCCCTGCCAGAACGACATCGTGGCGAACAGGCACGATTCGTCGTCCTCGACGAACGACGCCAGCAGCGCCATCTTCGATCCTTCGCCCTGCACGAGGACGGGCCACGGCAGGCGGGGCTCGAGATGGGCGGCGGCCTCGCGCATCGCCGCCCAGCTGGTGAAGAGGGCCAGGGTACGTCCGCCGGCGGCGACGATGAGCGCCTCGAGTTCGGCCAACCGCGCCTCGCGATGTCCTTCGGCGCGTGGGTCGGGGAGATTCGTCGGGCAGTAGAGCAGCGCGTTCTTCTCGTAGTCGAAGGGGCTCCCCACGTCGAGCATCTCGGTGCCGGCCGGCAGACCCAGGAGCGTGACCGTGGCGGGCGACAGCGTGGCCGAGGTGAGAATGCCCGGCCGTTTCGACCACAGCCTCTCCTCGAGCAGCTTGTCGATCGAGATCGGGGTGGAACGAAGGCTCGGATTGCTGGTGGGGCCGTCGACCCACAGCACCTCGTGGTCGATGGGCCAGCGCACGTAGTCGATGTCGTCGAGCAGCGAGGTGACGGCCTGGCGGGCCCGCAGCGCCTTGGCCGCGGTTTCCGCGGGCGCGTCCTTGGGCACCACTCGGAGTGCGTTGAGCAGCTGGTCGACACGGCCACGGATGAGGTCGATCGTGGCGCCGGTGTCGTCGTCGAGACCGTCGGCCAATCGCTGACCGACCAGATGTTCGAGTTGCGAGTGCAGGAGGGTGGCGGCGTCCTCTACACCTTCGGGCGCATCCCGGGCGGCGAGGACTGCGCCGGCGGAGCGCGCTGCGGCGCGCAGCCGAGCCGGGCTGATCTGGCGGCCGGCGGCTTCCGACACGATGTCCTCGAGCTGGTGGGCCTCGTCGATCACGACGAGGTCGTGTTCGGGGAGAATGCCCTCGACCATGATCTCGATGGCGTAGAGGTGGAGGTTGACGATGATGACATCGGCGGTGGCCGCCTTTCGACGGGCCCGTTCGGCCAGGCAATCGTCGCCCACCGGGCAGCGGCCCGCCCCGGGGCATTCGTCGCGCCCCACGCTGACGAGGCGCCAGGCGCGGTCGTCGATGTCGGGGAGTTCGGCGCGGTCGCCCGTCTCGGTCGCCGCCGCGAACACCCGCAACCGGGCCAGCAGATCACTGTCGAGCGTCGGCGTGGCCGTGTCCTGGTCGCCCAGATCCAGACCGAGGCGGTCGTCGGCTTCGGCCTCGTCGAGTCGTTGCAGACAGAGGTAGTTCGAGCGGCCTTTCAGCACGGCGAAGTCGACACCGCCCGGAATGCGCTCGTCGAGGAACGGCAGATCCTTGCCCGCGAGCTGGTCCTGCAGTGCCTTGGTGGCGGTGGCGACGATGGTCGTCTTGCCGGCGAGCGCCGTCGGCACGAGGTAGGCGAGCGATTTCCCGGTGCCGGTACCGGCCTGGACGACCACGTGGCCACCGTCGCGGATCGCCGTGGCGACCGCGGTGACCATCCGGCGCTGCCCTTCGCGACGTTCGCCGCCGCCGGGGAGGGCAACCGCGACCTCGTCGAGGGTCTCGAGCGCCTGCTCGGCTAGGTCCACGTCGTCATGGCTTCCGGGTCGTGTGGGTCATCATCGCCGGGCGGATCCTAGCCAGCACCACCCGGAACGGATGAGCCGGTAGGTTCGCGGGGTGCGCCTCGAAGATCTCGATCCGGAACGGATCCCCCGCCACGTCGCCTGCGTGATGGACGGCAACGGGCGATGGGCACAGGCACAGAATCTGCCTCGCACCGAAGGCCACAAGGCGGGGGAACATTCGCTGTTCGAGGTCGTCGACGGCTGCCTCGACGCCGGGGTCGAATGGCTGACGGTCTACGCGTTCAGCACCGAGAACTGGCGCCGACCCAAGGACGAGGTCCGCTTCCTCATCAACTTCAACGAGGAGATCCTCCTGCGTCGTCGTGACGAACTCGACGAGCGGGGCGTGCGCATTCGCTTCATCGGCCGCCGCGACTGGCGAGTGCCGAAACGGCTGATCAAGCGCATGAACGAGTCCTCGGAGCTCACGAAGAACAACCGCAAGCTCACCTTCACGATCGCGTTCAACTACGGCGGACGGGCCGAGATCGTCGACGCGGTTCGTGAGATCGCGGCGAGCGGCATCGCCCCGAAGAAGATCACCGAGAAGACCATCGCCGAGCATCTCTACGACCCCGAGATGCCCGATCCCGACCTGGTCATCCGCACCTCGGGTGAGTTCCGCATCTCGAACTTCCTGCTCTGGGAGCTCGCCTACAGCGAGCTGATCTTCACCGACACGCCATGGCCGGCGTTTCAGCGCAACGAGCTGTTCGGCGCCATCGGCGAGTTCCAGGAACGTGAGCGTCGCTTCGGCGGCGTCAACGGCGGGGGCTGAACCCATGGCGCTCTACCGCGACCACGCCGTCGTGCTCCGGTCCTGGAAGCTCGGCGAGGCGGATCGCATCATCAGCCTGCACACCCATGATCACGGCAAGGTGCGGGGCGTCGCCAAGGGTGTGCGCCGGACGAAGTCGAAGTTCGGGGCCCGCCTCGAACCGCTGAGCCATGTGGCCATCCAGCTGTATCGGGGCCGCGGTGATCTCGACACGATCACGCAGGTCGAAACGGTCGACCGGTTCGCCACCCTGCGCGAGGACTCCGATCGGTTCGCCCGAGCCGAGGCGATGCTCGAAGCCGTCGATCAGGTCGCCCAGGATCGCGAACCCGACCGGGTGCTGCACGTGATGCTCGTCCGGGCCCTCCGCACGCTCAACCAGCGCGACTCGGCGCTGGTCGTGGCCGCGTTCTTCCTGAAGCTGCTGGCCCACGAGGGCGTGCAACCGGCACTCGACCTCTGTATCGAGTGCGGAAGCGACGGCCCGTTCGCCGCGTTCGACTTCGACGATGGTGGGGTGCGCTGCAACGACTGTCGGCGTGGGCGCCCGATCTCCGATGGTGCGCTCGTGCTGATGCGCCGGGTGCTCGGCGGCAGGCTCGCCGGCGTGCTCGAGGAGCCGGTGGGGCCGGCAACCGGCGAGGTCGACATGTTGGCCACCGCACTGCTCGAGCACCACTTGGAGCGGCGCCTCCGGTCGGTGGCGGTGCTGGAGCAGCATCCGACCTGAGCCGGCGCGGCCGCCCGAGCTGCGCTACCGGGAGATCGGGATCCAGGCCCCGGTGGCCTCGCTCCACTCCATCCACTCGCCGAGTTCGGCGTCCCACTGGATGTAGGTGTCGCGGGCCTCGTCCCACTGCGGTGCGTCCACACCCGGCTGGGGCACAGGCGTCTCGGCGACCGGCGGTGCCGGTGCCGGTGGGTCGGGCATGATCGCTGCGGTTGCGTCGGCCCGCGCCTCGGGAAGCTCGGGTTCGATGATCTCCGGTTCCATGACCTCGGGTTCGATGGTCTCGGGTTCGAGGCCCCCGGAATCGTCGCCATCGGATCCCGCGTCGGCGGACTCGGTTTCGCCGGTCGGGGGCGCCGGCGGTGTCACTGCCGGCGGCGCGATGGATCCCGGGTCGCGGTAGTCGCTCGGCGGCGGTGGCGGGGTGGTGTCGGCGGGCGGAGGAGGTGCGGGGCTGGCCGACGGGGCGGGCGGTGGGAACACCGGCGGTGCCGCGGACGCAGGCGGTGGGGGCGTGGACGGGAACGTCTGCGGGGGTGGCGGCGGTGTCGCGCCCATGGTGGTGCCCGAGGGCGGCGGCGGCGCGAAACCGCTCGGCGGCGGCGGCGGGGCACCGACCGGGGGCGACGGTGCGTAGCCGACCGGGGCGACGGTGTTCACACCGCTGATCGGGAGCGGCTGGCCGACCCATTTCTTGTCGATGACCAGGGTGTTGGCCGCCATGTCGCCCACGCGGCGATGGCCGCTGCTCGACACACCGGTGATGAGGCCGACGAGCGGGAACAGCACACCACCGGGGATGCCGTCGACGAGCCAGAGGACCCACCGCAGCAGGTTGGGAACGAACCCCGCCAGCTCGAACGTGTCCTGTTTCACGATTCGCAGCCCGACCAGCGCCTTGCCGGGGTTGAATCCGGTCATGGCCGGGAGGAGGAGATGGACGACGAAGAGATAGAGCACGCCGATGCCGAGCAGCAGCCCGAAGTCGCTGTCCTCGAGCAGCATGACCGTGTTGTCGAACGCAATACAGAGAAAACCGGTGTCGGTGTCGTTGATGAGGTCGCAGGTGAGTTCGGCCTCGAGCGCCGAGCCGAGCTCCTCCGACGACGCCAGGCTCGCGAACAACACCACGACCAACACGATCAGGATGGCGGCGTCGATGATGTAGGCGAGGATCCGACGGCCGATGACAGCGGTGGGATCAGTGGGAGGCATCGCGGGCGGCGTCGTCGGTGGCAGTGGGGTCTGTGCAGTCACGGGTCCATGCTCGCACGTCGCCGGTAGTCTCGTCGCCATGCCTGACGCCGATCCGCAGCTTTTCGACAAGATCGTGAACCTCTCCAAACGCCGGGGATTCGTGTTCCAGTCGGCGGAGATCTACGGCGGATTCCGGTCGACCTACGACTACGGACCGCTCGGCGTGCTGTTGCTCCGCAACGTCAAGGACGCGTGGTGGCGAGACATGGTCCAGATGCGCCACGACGTAGTGGGGCTCGACGCGTCGGTGCTGTCGCCGCCGCAGGTCTGGCAGGCTTCGGGTCACCTTTCGAACTTCTCCGATCCGCTGGTCGACTGCACCAACTGCAATGCCCGTCACCGACTCGACAAGCTCGACGATCCGAACACCTGTCCCACCTGTGGCACTTCGGGTTCGTTCACCGAAGCCCGCGAGTTCAACCTGATGTTCAAGACCAACGCCGGGCCGGTGGTCGACTCCGCCGCCGAGGTCTATCTGCGACCCGAGACGGCGCAGGGCATGTTCATCAACTTCGCCAACGTGCTCAACACGAGCCGCAAGAAGCCACCGTTCGGCATCGCCCAGATCGGCAAGTCGTTCCGCAACGAGATAACCCCCGGCAACTTCGTCTTTCGCACCCGCGAGTTCGAGCAGATGGAGATGGAGTTCTTCGTGCCGCCCGACGAGGCGCAGCAGTGGTACGAGTACTGGTGCCAGGCCCGCATGGACTGGTATCTCGACCTCGGCATGCCGGCCGACTCCGTGCGCCTGCGTCCCCACGACGATGATGAGCTCAGCCACTACTCGTCGGGCACCTCCGACGTCGAGTTCCTGTTCCCTTGGGGTTGGGACGAGCTCGAGGGCATCGCCAATCGCGGCGACTTCGACCTCACCCAACACGCCAACGCATCCGGCGAGAAGCTCGACTACTTCGATCAGGCCTCCGGTGAGCGCTACACGCCCCACGTGATCGAGCCCGCGGCCGGCGCCACCCGCACGGCGATGGCATTCCTCATGGCCGCCTACGACGAGGAGACGGTCAACGACGACACCCGCACGGTGCTGCGTCTCGACCATCGCCTGGCGCCCTACAAGGTCGCGGTGTTGCCGTTGAGCAAGAAGGACACGCTCACGCCGACCGCCCTCGAGGTGTTCGACGCGGTCAAGGGTCGTTGGATGGCCGACTACGACGAGACCCAGTCGATCGGCAAGCGCTACGCCCGCCAGGACGAGATCGGCACCCCGTTCTGCATCACCGTCGACTTCGACACGCTCGAGGACCGCGCCGTGACCGTGCGCGAACGCGACAGCCGCGAGCAGGACCGCGTGAGCCTCGACCAGCTCGAGGGCTACCTGGCCGAACGCCTGGGCTAGGGGTCCGGGCTAGGAGTTCGGGCTCCCGCAGAGCGGGAAGAGCCCGGGGTCGGTCAACGCGAGGCGCAGCATCAGGGCACGGCGAACGCTGTCGCGGGCCCGGAGCTCGAACGCCGGATCGGTCTCCATCTCGGTCGACAGTGCTTCGACGACCGGCGCGATGTCGTCGTCGACCACGAAGAGCACGAGGTCGGCCCCGGCGCGGATGGCGGCGACGGCACGCTCGCCGGGCTCGGCGATCACGTCGATGGCGCCGCGCATGGTGGACAGGTCATCGGTGATCACCACGCCGTCGTAGCCGAGCTCGTCGCGGAGGAGCCCGGTGGTGACCGTCGCCGACATCGACGCCGGGAGGTCCGGGTCGATGTCCATGAAGATGTGACCCGTCATCACGAGGGGTGCGCTGGTGGTCTCGTAGGGGAGACGGCCGGTCGTCTCCCAGTGGTCGACGCCGCCCACGGCGGTGCTGCGCTCGGCGTGCGGGTCTTCGAACGTGGCCCCCTGGTTCGGGAAGTGCTTGAGGGTGGCGGCGAGGCCGGCAGCACAGTGGCCCTGGACCACTGCGCTCGACAGCGAGGCCACGATCCCGGGGTCGCCGCCGAAGGAGCGACCCCGGCGGGCCATGAAATGGTCGGGCGCGGTGTCGACGTCGGCAACGGCGCCGAAGTTGACGTCGATTCCCAGCTCTCTCAGCGCGGTGGCGTAGGTGAAGCTCTGCTCCTGGAGGTCGAGCAGCACGTTGTAGGGCTCGCCCTCGATGTAGCGGACGGCCCAGGAGGGCGCCGCGGCCGGTGAGTCGGCGGGCACGCGGATGACCTCGCCGAGCTCGGCATCAGTCGTGATCAGGGGGCGGAAGGTGCACCGCGTGCCCCACACCCGCTCATCGAGGTCGTCGACGGCAGCCCGAAAGGCCGCCGGGTCGTCCTCGGGCACCCAGTTGTCCCTGGACTCGGTGAGGAACACGCCGCCGACGCAGACCGATCCGACGGTGTCCTCGAGCTGGGCGCCGAGCTCGGCGCCATCGAGGCCGGTGACCACGAGGCGGTACGCCAGCTCCTTCGGCGTGGCGTCGGCCACCAGCTCGTCGACCTGCGCGGTCATCGTGAGGATCCGTGGATCGGTCGTCGTGGTGGTGGGAGCACTCGGCAGGGAGATGGTCGGAAGGGTGGTGGTCGGAAGGGTGGTCGTCGGAAGGGTGCTGGCCGGGCTCGGCGCGGTGCTGTCGGCGGGCGAGCGGTCGTCACCGGTGAGGGCGATCACCAGCGCGAACGACACCAGTGCGGCGAGACCGACCAGCTTGTTGCGCAGCGGGAGAGACATGGATCGACCATCCTGTCATCCCCGATCCCATGGGTCGCACGTCAGGGGGCACTGCTAGCTTGCGAACCAATGGGTATTCACGACGATGACATCGCGAAGGTCAGGTCATCGGCCGACCTCGTGGCGCTCATCGGCGAGCACACCGAGATCAAGCGGGCCGGGCGTCAGTGGATGGCTCGCTGCCCCATGCACGGCGAGCGCACGCCGTCGCTGTCGGTCAGCCCCGAGAAGGGCGTCTACTTCTGTTTCGGCTGTCAGCGCAGTGGCGACGCCATCACGTTCGTGCAGGAGATGGACAATCTGGACTTCGCCGGTGCGGTCGAGTCGCTGGCGTCGCGCTACGGCATCGAGCTGCGCTACACGTCGAAGGACGAGGGTTCGCAGCGGCAACGCAAGAAGGGCCTGCTCGATGCGGTCGAGAAGGCCGCCGCGTTCTATCACGACCGATTACTCACCTCGCCCGATGCCGGCGAGGCGCGCAGCTACCTGCGGTCGCGGGGCTACGACGGCGACGTGGTGCGGCGCTACCAGATCGGTTGGGCACCTGACGACTGGGACCAGCTGGCCCGTCACCTGCGCCTGAGCGCCGACGCACTGCGCGACAGCGGGCTCGGTTTCGTCAACAAGGCCGGGCGCCAACAAGACGCCTTCCGGGCCCGAGTGATGTTCCCCATCCAGGACGAACGCGGCGACCCAGTGGGGTTCGGTGGCCGCATCCTGCCTGGTCACGAAGGCTCCAAGTACAAGAACACCACCACCGAGGCCGCCGTCTACGACAAGAGTCGGGTGCTCTACGGACTCCACACCCACCGCGAAGGAATCGTCAAGGCGGGCGAGGCGATCATCTGCGAGGGCTACACCGATGTGATCGGCTTCGCCGAGGCGGGCATCCCCCGGGCGGTGGCGACCTGTGGCACGGCGATGACCGAGGACCACGTGAAGCTGCTCAAGCGGTTCTCGGCCAGCCGCCTGGTGCTGGCCTTCGATGCGGATGCCGCGGGGCTCGCCGCCGCAGCCCGTGTCTACGAGTGGGAGCGCGAACACGAGCTCGAGGTGCGGGTCGCCGACCTGCCGGCCGGGGTCGACCCGGCCGACCTCGCCCGCGAGGACCCCGTCGAGCTCCAACGGGCCGTCGACGAGGCGATTCCGTTCCTGAGTTTTCGCCTCGAGCGCGTGCTCCGGGCGGGCGACATGTCGTCGGTCGAGGGCCGAGCCCGCACGGCCGAGGCTGCGCTCGACGTGCTCACCGAACACCCCGACCCGCTGGTCCGCGATGCCTACCTGCTCGAGGTGGCCGACCGTTGTCGAGTCGATCTCTCCCGCCTGCGCGAGCTGGCCTCCGCACCCCGCCAGAAAGCGGTCGAGCGCGAGACCGTGCCCGCTCGTCGACGCGACGAGCGCCGCGATCGCGAGTCCTCCCCGCCGGTCGATTCCTACGACGGGTACAGCGACGGCTACGGCGACGATGCGCAGGACCCGATGCCGGGCGACCTGCTGATCGAGACCGAACACGCCGGCACCGCGGCCGAGGACGAGGCTCTACGTCTCGCCATCCACCGGCCGGAGGACGCCACCCGCCTCCATCCGCTGCTGTTCGGCGACCCGATCCGGCGCGAGGCGTTCATGGCGCTTTCCGAGGGCGGTCTGCTCGGCGCGGGTGACCGGGCAGGGGAGCGGGCTGCCTCGTTGCTGCGCCGTCTCGCCGTCGACCCCTCCGACGCCGACACCGACGACGTACTTGCCGGACTCGGCCGCCTGGCCGGGCGCCGAGCGCTCGACGACCTCCGTCGGAGCCAGCGGGCCCTCGACTCGACCGACGCCCAGAAACGCTACGCCGTGTCGTCGATCGGCCCCTTGAAACTGCTGATCGAAGAGCTCGATGAACGCGAGACGCGGGAAGGCGGCATCGGTCGGTTGCTACCGTGGCTCATCAGCTACGAGGAGGGGAAGGGCGCATGACCGACACGGCACCACAGCTGCCGCTCCCCGACGACGCCGCCGTGCTGTTCGATGCACTGCTCGAAACGGGGAAGGTCTCGGGTCACCTCTCACTCGATCAGCTCGTCCACACGCTCAAGGACGTCGAGTTCGACATGGACCTCTTCGAGAAGATCCGACTCGTCTGCGAGACTGAGGGCATCGTGATCGACGAGAGCGAGACTGCGCCGGTCCCGCCCGAGATCATGGTGCCCGGTGCCGCCGCGGATCCGGTGGTCGCCCCGACGTCCTCGTCGTCGAGCTCCTCCTCTTCGGAGCAGCCCTCGCAGGAGGAACTCGACGCCGCTCCGGTCGATCACGCTCGCGTGGCCCGAGCGGCTGCGTTCGCCGCCACCATCGGCGACGATGTCGAGGAACCGTCTCGGCGCCGCCGCACCCGGGGAAAGGGCGAGGGCGGGAGCTCTGACGATCCCGTCCGGATGTATCTCAAGGAGATCGGGCAGGTGCCGCTGCTCGACGCCCGCCAGGAGGTGCGCATCGCCGCCCGTATCCGGCGTGGTGGTGAAGGTGAGGAGATGCTCGCCGAGCTGGCGGCCACCGACGGCCTGGACAGCCTGGACCCCGCGGAGCGGGCCCGCCTCAACCGGGTCGTCCGCGACGGGAACCGGGCCCGAGACGAACTCACGCGGGCAAATCTCCGCCTGGTGGTGTCGATCGCCAAGCGCTACGTCGGTCGCGGCATGGTGCTGCTCGATCTGGTGCAGGAGGGCAACCTGGGGCTCATGCGGGCGGTCGAGAAGTTCGACCACACGAAGGGCTTCAAGTTCTCGACCTACGCCACCTGGTGGATTCGCCAGGCCATCACCCGCGCCATCGCCGACCAGGCCCGCACCATCCGTATTCCGGTCCACATGGTGGAAGCCATGAACCGGGTCAAGCGGGTGCAGCGCCAGATGCACCAGGACCTCAAGCGCGAGCCGACGGTCGAGGAACTGGCGGCCGAGGTCGACGAGCCCGTCGAGAAGATCCGCGAGATCCTGCGGATCGCCCAGGATCCGCTCTCGCTCGACTCGCCGGTGGGCGAGGAGGACGAGTCGAACCTGGGCGACTTCATCGAGGACCAGAACGCCATCGCCCCCAGCGACGCCGCCGCCCGCATGCTGCTCGCCACCGCCGTACACGACGTGCTCCACGAGCTGTCCGAACGCGAGCAGGAAGTCGTCCGTCTCCGCTTCGGTCTCGACGACGGTCGTCCCCGCACCCTCGAAGAGGTCGGCCGCCAGTTCGGCGTCACCCGCGAACGAATCCGGCAGATCGAAGCGAAGACCCTGGCCAAACTTCGCCACCCCCATCGCAGCGACCGGCTGCGCGACTATCTCGAGAGCAGCTGACCCATCCCGGGCTGCCGGCCCCGGCCCCGATCGTGGAGCGGAGATGGTCACGGCGGCACCAGCATGGGTGTGCCGTCGGGACCGTCGATGATCCGCCAACCCTTGTCGTGGATGAGGTGATGGTGGTGCTTGCAGGCGAGCACGAGATTGTCGATGTCGGTCGACCCGTGGTTGCGACGCCAGATGACGTGGTGTGCCTCGCATCGTGAGGGATGGGCGCCGCAACCGATGCAGCCACCATCGCGGGCGATGAGCGCCCGCCACTGGTTGTCGTCGGCGAGGCGAATCCGGGTGCCGTGCCAGAGCGGCTGGCCGGCGGTGTCGAAGACGACGCCGTAGAGATCGGAGATGCACATGAGGCGGGCAACCTCGGCGCGGGGAAGCGCGCCGACGCCGGGAATGTGGCCCGCGCCGTCGGTGTGGGAAACGACCAGCATCTGGTTGCGCACCGCCGGCGGGCCTCCACGTTCGGGGTCGGTGCGAGTGAGCAAGTTGGCGATGGCGTCGGCCCGGCGCTGAGCGGCGGTGCGCACCTCGGCGGCGCATTCGCGCCCGCCGTCGAGGTGATAGAGACGATCGGTTTCGGTATCGATCGCCGAGCGGATCTCACCGAAGACGGTGTCGTCGAACTCGGCGTGGAGGATTCCCATCTCGTCACCGGCGAAGGCATGTCCACTGCGGTTGCGACGCTGGCGGGTATGCCGCTCGGCGAGATCGGCGTCGGCGGCAGTAGTGCGCACGAAGTCGTCGACCTGGGCGCGCATTGCGTCGGCGGGACGCCCTTCGGCAACGGCCAAGAGCCCCGACCCTGCGACCGCGGCGGCCGAGGAACGCTCGGCCGCTCGGCTCAGCGTGTCGACGTGGGCGCCCGTGATCGCTCCAGCGGCCAAGGCCTCGGCGACCGCAGGTGCGGCGGCGAGTAGCTTGCCCCGGGCGATGGCCCGGTCGGCCTCCCGCTGCGTGCACCGTGTGGCGCCACGCACCAACGACGCCTCGCCCAACTGCGCAGCGATCCCCGCTTCGCATGCATCGATCGCACCACGCAGTCTTGACAGGCCGCCCAGCATCTTCCGAAGGGTGACGGTCTCCGCGGTTGCGACGTCGAATGACGACAACACGTCGATCCAGTCCTCGAACACGACACACCCCTCTCGGAACACAGTGGGGAAGTACGGATGAAGGACCAGACGAAACCCGACGAGGTCAGGGGCCAGGTCTGGCGACCGGCATGGAGAACACCCTATCCGAGCGCGGAAGAAAAGCGAACATATGTTCGCTTTTTCTGTTGGGATCTCCGACCGATTCGCGTGATGCCTGGCGAAATGTTGCTGGTAGTCTCCATCCCGATCCTTCCGGGGTAGCTCAGCTGGCAGAGCATCCGACTGTTAATCGGATTGTCGTGGGTTCGAGCCCCACCCCCGGAGCCACAGAAGCACGAGAAGCATCGGACCGCCCACGGGCGGTCCGCTTCGCGTCCGACCCCGGGTGCCTCCGATAGGGTCCCGCTGGGCTCGTAGCTCAGTCGGTCAGAGCAGAGGACTCATAATCCTTCGGTCGTGGGTTCGATCCCCACCGAGCCCACCACGCTGAACAGGGGCTTTGTCTATACCGATGAATGGGCCAGCCTCCCGGTTGCTCACTCGTTGCTCAAACGCCACGGTGTTTGCGGGCGAAGCGGCCATCAAGCCGGTCAAAGCGCAAACGAGCCAGACCGGCGAAACTGTCGTCATGGAAGAAGCCGGTACTGGAACTAGTCGGATTGTCGAACTGAGCCTTCGCGAGAACGCCTACGACTTTCTCAACGAGTCGCTCCGCTTTGCCGATCGGGCCACAAGCGGGGAGAACAGCGCATGGAAGTTCGCCATCGTGCTCGCGTCGCAGGCTGTCGAGTTGCTCCTCAAGGCCAGGCTCGAGGACGAGCATCCGCTACTTGTGTTGGCAAACCCTGACAAGGGAAACTCGACCGCCACAGTCGACGTTCCGGCGGCCCTCGCTCGTCTTGCTGGTGCGGGAGCGAACTTCGACGCCGAGGACGTGTCCCGGCTTCATCACGCAAGAAGGATGCGGAATCAGTTCGCCCACTACAACGTCCGAGCGACAGTTGATCAGCTTGAGGCTGCGTTCGCCGACCTCATGGAGTTCGCCCACGTCTTCCACTTGGAGCAACTGAACGGCGAGCTTCACGATCTTCTTGACGAGGATGTGTATGGAATAGAGGCAGCGATGATGGATCGCTTCCGTCGCAGCTTGTTGACCTATCAAGGGTCGGAGGTGTCGAGGAGCCTGCCGTTGGAGCTTCTGGAGTCCCAGTTCGCTCTGCGAGTTCGCTTCGGTGACGTAGTACTTGATCGAATCCGGTGCGGCGCCCCGGAGGACATCCTCGTCGGGCAATACGACGGTTGTTGCGGAGACTGTTCTGCTGTCCCCGGCCAGCTACACGTTTGGGGCTGCGACATAGAGCGTTGTCCCGAGTGCGGAGGGCAGATGCTGAGTTGCGATTGCGACGCAGAGTGGGAGTGGGCCGACGAGATTGATGAGTGGCGAACGGGCTACGGCGCTGACTGAGTGGAGCTGCTCAGTGCATTGCTGACCGCAGCTGCCGCTGCCTCGTCTCGCTGGGGGTCTGGAGTTGACCCGGTTTCGTGGACACGGGTTTCTGTGTGATCAGGCCACCTCGGCGGAGGCGGTGTAGGTCTCGGCGGGGGTGCGGTGGCCGAGCCGGGCTTGGTCCCGGCGCCGGTTGTAGAACGTCTCGATGTAGTCGAACAGCACGGTGCGGAGCTGGCTTCTCGTCATCTTCCCCCAGCGCCTGTGACCGATCCCGCTACGTGTGCCGGGGAGCTTTGGCAGAGGAACCCTTGGCTACCGAGACTGGGTAGCGGCGGCCGTTCTCGGCGAGCTTTGCGCTCACCGCCTTTTCGAGGTCGACATCTAATCGGTCGCAAAGCCTCAGGAGGTAGAACAACACGTCAGTCAATTCGGCCTCGACCGCTTGGCGGTCGTCACCAGTCAGATTCTCGGACTCGCAATCTTCGGGGGAACGCCACTGCAGTTCGGCGAGGAGTTCGCCGACCTCCCCGGCAAGGGCCATCGCGAGGTTCTTGGGATTGTGAAACTGGTCCCATTCGCGCTCGTCGGCGAAGGTGCGCAGTTCACCTATCAGATTGTCGATATCCAAGGACACGTCCGCAGTCTGTTCGACTCGTGCGACACCTGCCAACAGGAACTCCAGCATCCTTGGGACTACGGTCCGGCGATGGCGTCGTACGCAATGTTTGTAGGCAACAAAGCGGCCTCGAACCTCGAGAAGGCCTTGGACCACCAGACCTGGGGTTGGACCGAGATCGTTGCCGAGAGTCCAGGACAGATCCAGGGCGGCCGAAGTGGAGTTGATCGAATTGGCGCTCCCCAAGTCGGGGATCTCCTAGTGATCGCGACCGGCAAGAAAGGAGCGAGCGTTCGACGCGACTTTGATCCAGACCGCCGCGTCGTTCTCGAACGGCTGCTGTGGTGCACGGTCGAACAGCCACTGCACCGCAACAACTCTCCGATCTGGGAGTCCGCTCCCGACCCGTACGACTACCGAATCAGGTTCCGCGTCGATCGAGAAGAAAGAGATGTCGACGGGGACGAACTCGGCGAAGGCCTCATGCGGGCGTTGCACAGCTCGTCCGCCAGGGGGTCGACCCCGTTCCCGTTTGCGGAAGGTCCCATGCCTTTGGAATCTTCCACGTTCGTGGAGGCCCCGTCCGCTGCGCCCAGATCTGGGGCATCTCAACCGACGGTGATCTCGGCCAGGGATTACCTCAAGGAGCAGGAGCGGAATCTGGAGATCGGAGAGCTCGGCGAGGAGTTCGTGGTTGGAGTCGAGAAGACCCGTCTGGAGGCGGCCGGCCGACCCGACCTGGCAGCGGCAGTCGACCAAGTCTCGAAGACAGTCGGCGACGGCCTCGGCTATGACGTGCTCTCCTTCAATGCCGCCACCGGCGATGAACTCCACATCGAGGTGAAGGCAACAACCGGCGACCACCTGCAGGCCTTCTACATCACCGCCAACGAGGTGGCTATATCTCAGAAGGACCCTGCGTTCGTGATTTACCGGGTCTTCGGGTTGGGAGACCAGCCGCAAATCTTCATCCTCGAAGGCGATATCCAGCACCATGTCCATCTCGAGCCCGTCTCATATCGAGCGTCTCTGAACCGGTCCGGCGGTTTGTAGACGAACAAGTCGCCATCACCGGCCCCATCGACGAACGGGTGACCGGCCATGATGGGGCCGCGGCCCCTGAGGATCTACTGCCCTGGATCGCCGACGACGTGAGAGAGGTACTCGCCGGCCAACCGAGATTGACAGGACGAGGACAAAGGAGCTGCAACGGTGGGAAAGAGACAACGGCAGCGAGACCGGGCCGCAAGACAGGCCGAAAGCGATGCTGAGGACGAAGCTCGTATCGTTGGCGAACGTGGGGACGACGACATCGGCGAACCGCAGGACGGCGGCCAACCTGAGGACCTCATGGCCCACAACGAAGGGCAACGGCGACTCCGTGAGTTGCTCAATGGCGAAGGGACTCACGGGGCGATGGCGGACAGAGTTAGCCCAAGTCAGTGGGCGGCAATGTCGCCCAAGATGCGCGAGCGAAAGGTGGAGGCCCAGCGATCGGTCATCGAAGCATGGTCCGAACGCCGCACTGAGCGGATCGCCTCAGGCCTGTCAGTCGAGGAGTTCAATGCGAGGAGGTTGGCGGAATGGGACGCAGCCATTGACGACGCTTCGACTCCGAGAGACTCCGCCACCGATGACCGCAGAACTGCGCTGTCCTTCGGAATGGGAGCGATCGCTGTCGGCGCGGTCCTGTTGATCTTTCAGACAGCTGATTGGATGCGAACCACCATCGGGCTTGCTCCCAGCGAGGCCACTGGGTTCGGTGTGTTCCTGGTCGTCGTGGGTCTACTTGCTCTCTTCGTCGTCAACCAGAACTGAGGCGACCGCCGTTCGTGTTCGAACAGGATGCCATGCCTCAGCAGCGGGCACGTCACGCCTCTATCTCAAGCGCCAGCCAGACCCAGAGCCTTGAGGTCGCAATCCCTAGCGGGCCACTCTCGTCTTCGCCTTCACCGTGAGTGAATTGGACACCCGATAGGAGGCCAGACACACTTTCGGCTGTGCGATGGGGCCTGTGGATACTTGGATCGTCGATGCTGCTGGTTTCGTGTGGCAACGACCCCGACCCGGTCACCTCCGATGCATATCTCGCCCTAGAGACCGAGTCCAGCCAACTCGAGGCCGAACTCGAAGACCTCAGAGATGCGGTGGGAGACCTAGATGAGGAGTTGCAGAAAGTCACGAGTGAACGGGATCGACTACAAGGCCAGATCGACGCGGTCAACGTGACGGCGGTCGAGGCCGCAGATGCCGCCGCTCTGCTGGAGGACGATCGTGACCGAATCGTAGAGTTTGTCGCATATCTCAACAGCCCGCTCCGCGGCGCTCCCAGCGCAGCCGACTGGCTGAACCGCCGAGCTGCAGCGATGTGGCCCCAGGGATGGTGGACGCCCGAGCGATACGTCGAGTGTATTTGGGGCGAGGACTTCGGGCGGGACGTGGCGCGTCTGGTTGACGCTCTTCAGGGAGATCTCGACAGAGGGTTGCTCACGCTCGAAGAAACGGTCGACCGAAATTCGATTGTTGAGGACAAAATCTGGCCGACAACGTACGAGCAAACGGCCAATGAAGGGGCGGCCCACGACGCCCTTCCTGAGGCAGCTCGCCACTACGTGGCCAATGCGACCTACGACACCGAGACCGTGTCCGTCCACTTCTCGGTGCTCGCCGACGGCAACGTCGTTCAGTACCCCGCATGCAGTCAACCCGTTACGGGCTGACCGAAGCCAAGATCCACAATTTCAGCCGTGAACGCTGCTGAGTAGGCCAGCTTGACCGAGTTGATCCCTTCGACCGCCTAGTTCTTCTTGGTCGCGGCGTCTCGGCCAGCCTCTATGGCGTGTGGCTCACAGAGCTTTACCGGCTGCCCCGTGCCAAAGTTCACGTAGTAGATCTGGCCTCGCTCGCATCCGGTCGACTCGCAACCCACACGACCGAGGCCGAATTTCGGGTGGATGTAGAACAGTCCGGGGTCGAAGCCCCTTACGGACGCCCCGATGTACTCTTCCGTAGACGACCACGCCTTGCCGATTCTGGCCGCGTCCGTACGGTCATCGGAGGCCTCGACCTCCGCCACGATGGCGGCCGCCAGCGCCCGTGAATGGCGCTTGCAGGCAAACCGAGTCGGTGCCCAGGAGGTGTAGATCAGCCCCGCACGTCGTCGACAAGAGCTGCACTTGAACCGCATTTGGACCGTCTCCCCAGTCGGACCATCCAAGTTCTAGTCGACATCCTGGTCGTCTGCTTCCGCTTCTTCCTCCCGAGAGGCGGTACTCGCTGTGCGAGGTGCTTTCGCCGACGCGTCAGTCTGGACTGCCTTTTCCTGCCGAACTTGCTGCGGAGTCGGTCGCTTCAGCGCGAACTGACAGCTTTGTAAGGGAAAATTGTCACGGGAGACCTCCCTCCTACAAGGTGTACCCCCTCCGGCATCACCCCGGTTCGACCCTCGAGGCCGACCCCACGCCTACAGTTGGTTGCTCACTCGTTGCTCAAACCGGACGGGAGGGTGTGGGACCAGGCAAGACCCCGAGGAAGGACTCCCCAGCCAGGTCGCCTAAGTCGAGACCTAAGGGGTCGCCGCCGGACTCCAAGATATCTGAAGCCCGGAACTCATAATCCTTCGGTCGTGGGTTCGATCCCCACCGAGCCCACCACGACGACGTGACGGATGACCCCCTGGGGTGGTTCCGATTCGAGCGGGTTGTGTCCGAACATGAAGTGTGCTTTCTCGCATCACTTCCTTCCTGCGCCTGATCGGTCGCAGCGGAATCTCCCGCCACGGCGTGATCGCCCATGCCCGCCAGAAGGCGGCTGATCCGCGTCTGCGGCCGCCGCTGCCGGCATCGGCGGAGCGCCTGGGCTGGGTGCTGCCGGCGAGTGCGTTGATCGGACTCGGCGTCGCCTTCCTTCTTGCCGCCGACCTTGGCCTGCCGCCGTTCGACGTGTGGCTGTCGGCCGTGGACCAGCGGACCCCGCTGAGCCATGGCCAGGCGGCCTGGGCGAGCTCGGGCCTGCTGTTCGGTGTCGCCGCGGCATTGGGCGTGCGCCCGACGCTCGTGAGTGTCGCCTTCATCGTCGCCAACGGCCTGGCGGTCGACATCGCTCGTCAGATCATCGTGCCACCCGACACCATCGGTGTGCGGTTGGCCATGGCGGCGATCGGGATCGCCATGTTGATCGCCGGGGTCGGCCTGATCGTGCACACTGCGGCCACGGGCGGCGCCTACGAGGCGATCACCGAGGCGGCGGCGCGTCGAGGCATCTCGCCCGTCCGGTTCCGCACCGGCCTCGAGGTGGGGGCGTTGGCCGCGGGCGTGGCCGCCGGCGGATCGTTCGGTTTCGTGACCGTCATCATCGCCCTCGGCGTCGGGCCCTTGCTCGCGGCAGCGATGCAGGCGCTGGCCGATCATCGGGCGGGTCGCGAGGCTCGGCTGCAGTCGATGCGGTCGCCCCTGCATGCCGTCGAGCGCGACGACGATCTGTTGTCATCGGCCAGCTGATCACGCCGGCGTTCCCGACCGCCGCTGTCCGAATTCGTCGAGGGCCGCACTGAACACCTCGAAACGAGCCGTTCCGTTGGGTCTGTTCGCGCCCGGGTACCCGCCGTGCTCGCTGAATGCCGAGATCGAGCTCGACCAGGATGTCGTCGGCCGCCATGCCGCTCGACACTCGCGACCCGTCACTCACCGCCCGACGGGGGCGAGGGTGCTTGTGATCCCGGCCCCTGCTCCGTAGGGTTGGTCGGCACGCAATGCGAGGGTCGCCAAGTTGGCGCTGCCTCGCACCGGAGACAGCGACCCATCTCACCCGCACCGACCCCCGACAGTCTCGACGCCACCGCGGATGACCTCCCGGTGGCCGACGAGCGACCGTCTGCGGATCGAGAATCCGGAAGTCCCTGGATCGAGCGTCTCCCTCGACCCGGCGTGATGCTTGCGACGGCGGTGAGCCTCGTTGCGCTGTGGTGGTTCACCTTCGGTGACGACACCGCCGACACGACCCCATGGGGCGGCCTCGACCGCCTTGTCGACGGCATCCTCCAGCTGCCCGGCATGATCATCGATCTCGACGCGTACCGCTCGTGGTGGAGCTACATGTCCGAGCAGGAGGGGTGGGGTGAGATCTTTGCCAGCACGGTGGATCACGCCCAACTCGTCCTCTTCTCGCTGACGTGCGCCTCGCTGATCGCCATCACCCTCGGCGTGCTGATCTATCGCGTGACGACGCTGAGGGCGCCATTGCTGGGCTTCTTCTCGATCATGCTGACCGTCCCGTCGCTGGCCATGTTCGCGATTTTCATTCCGATCAGCTTCATCGGGATCGGCGATCGTGGCCCGCTCATCGCGCTCACGCTCTACTCCATCCTGCCGATACTGCGAAACACCGTCACCGGGCTCGAAGAGGTCGACAGCGCCGTTGTCGAGTCGGCCAAGGGCATGGGACTCTCGCCGGTCCAGCGGCTGCTTCGCATCGAGCTCCCACTCGCATGGCCCGTCATCCTCACCGGAATGCGCGTCGCCGCGCTGCTCAACATCGGCATCGCCGCGATCGCGGTACTCGTCGGTGGCACCGGCCTCGGCACCTACATCGACCAGGGCCTCAACCGATTCCCCGCCGCGACCTCGGTTGAACGGATCTGGACGGGCGTGGTCTTCACGATCCTGCTCGCCCTGGTCTTCGACCTGGCGTTCAACCTCCTACGGCGCCTCACCTCCCCGAAGGGTCTGACCAAATGACCACCGACAATGAGCCAACCCCTCGGACGATGATCCGCCTCGAGGACGTGAGCAAGACCTACCCGGGCTCCGCCGATCCCGCCGTCGCCGACCTCACACTCGACATCCCCGAGGGAGAGATTCTCGTCCTCGTGGGCCCTTCGGGTTGCGGCAAGAGCACCACACTGCGCCTGATCAATCGCATGATCGAACCGAGCGGTGGACGCATCATCTTCGATGGCGACGACGTCACCGGCGTCAACGCCGATCACCTTCGTCGCCGTATCGGCTACGTGATCCAGCAGATCGGGCTGTTCCCCCATCAGACGATCGCGCAGAACGTCGGCACCGTTCCCCGCCTTCTCGGCTGGGATCGCAAGCGAACCGCCACCCGCGTCGACGAGTTGCTCGAGATGACCGGCCTCGACCCGTCGCTCTACCGCGACCGCTACCCCAAGGAACTCTCGGGTGGCCAGGCCCAGCGCGTCGGCGTTGCCCGCGCGCTCGGTGCCGATCCGGCGGTGTTGTTGATGGACGAGCCGTTCGGCGCCATCGACCCCATCACCCGGGACCGCCTCCAGAACGAGTTCCTGCGCCTCCAGGGGGAGCTGCGCAAGACGATCGTCTTCGTCACCCACGACGTCGATGAAGCCATCAAGATGGGCGATCGCATCGCGATTCTCCGCGAACGGTCCGAGGTCGCCCAGTTCGATACGCCGGAGCGCATCCTGTCGTACCCGGTCGACGACTTCGTCGCGGACTTCATCGGCACCGGAGCCACGCTCAAGGGACTCAACTTCGAACGCGTCCGCGACGTCGAACTGTCACACGACTACCCCGTGGCCACCGCCGGCACGACACCGGAGCAGGCCATCGCTCTGCTGTCGGCGTCGGACGAGAAGTGGCTGCTCGTTCTCGACGAGAACAACCGGCCCCACCGGTGGGCGAACGAGGCCCACCTGGCGAAGGCGGCGGGATCGATCGGAACGGCGGGGCGCGAGGTCATTGCCCGCGTCGAGCCGAATGCCACCCTCCACGATGCGCTCGAGGAGCTGCTGCTCTCCAACGCCGGCCAGGCCTGCGTCGTCGACGGCAAGGGAGCATTCCTCGGGATCCTCGACATCTCCACCCTCACCGATGTGCTGCGGCGGATGCGTGAGGATGCGAAGAAGCACTACGACGACCTCGCCGCCGGGGGAACGATCCGGTGACAGCTGCGACCAGCGCGGAAGCGCCCAGCGAAACGACCGAGGTCTTGCCGCGCCGCGGCGGAGGTTTCATCCGCAGCAATGTCGGACTGATCCTCGCGCCGGTCGGCATCGCGCTGATCGGCCTGTGGCTGGCCAACTACATCCGGTCGACCGATCAGGACGACTCCACGATCCAACGGTCGCTCGAGTGGGACTCGGTGCTGTTCCCCCAGCTCAAGGAACACGTCTACATCACCTTCTGGTCGACGGTCTTCGTCATTCTCATCGCTGTACCCCTGGGCATCCTCTTGACCCGCCCCAACTACAAGCGGCTGAGCGGACCCGTGCTGGCCGTGGCGACATCCGGGCAGGCAACCCCTGCATTCGGCCTCCTGGTCCTTTCGCTCGCGTGGATCGGCCGAGATGCGTGGACGACCATCTGGGCGCTGACACTGTTCACGATCCTGCCGGTCCTGCGGAACACCATGGTCGGCATCGATCAGGTCGACCCCGCGGTCATCGAGGCCGGCCGTGGCATGGGGCTGACCCGCTCACAAATACTCAAACGCATCGAACTGCCGCTGGCGGTGCCCGTGATCCTCGCCGGCGTGCGGACTGCGCTCGTGATCAACGTCGGTATGGCCGCACTCGCCTACCTGGTCGGCGGCGGCGGTCTCGGCATCACGATCGGTCGAGGTATCGCGCTCAACCGTGACCCGGTGCTGCTCGCCGCCACGCTGATGACGGCATTGGTCGCCCTCTCGGTCGACTGGATCGCGGCGGTCGTCGAGCGCGTCCTGCGCCCGCGCGGTCTGTAGGACTGACCGACGGCGGGCCTTTGCGCGCCCTGATTTCTCTATGCAAGCAAACCCCAATGGAGGGAACCAACAATGAACACCCCGAGAAAGCTCTGGCGATTGCTCGCCCTGCTATTCGCCTTCACACTCCTCGCCGCGGCATGCGGTGACGACGACGACGGCGATGGCGCCACCGATGGCGCCGACGACGGCACCGACGACGGCGCCGATGACGGTAGTGACGACGGTTCGGCCGACGGCACGACGATCGAAGCCCTCGATCTGTCCGATCAGACCTACACGGTCGGCTCGAAGAACTTCACCGAGCAGTTCGTGCTCGGTGAGCTGCTGGTTGCCTCCCTCGAGGCCGCCGGCGCCGAGGTCAACAACCAGATCGACCTCGGCGGCACGGAGATCAACCGTGAATCCTTGCTCACCGGCAACATCGACATGTACTGGGAGTACAACGGCACCGGCTGGACTGTTCACCTGACCAGGGAAGATCCCTCCGACGACCCCGACACGCTCACCCAGAACGTTCGCGAGGCCGACCTCGAGGAGAACAACATCCGCTGGATCGGCCAGTCGCCGTTCAACAACACCTACGGGTTCGCAACGGCCACTGACTTCCTGGACGACGGCGCGCCGTTCAGCTTCGATTCGATGGCTGCGTACCTCGAGGCCAATTCCGACGCCATCGTGTGCATGGAAGAAGAGTTCCCGGTCCGTCCCGATGGCCTCGTCCTGTGGGAGGAAGCCACCGGCTACGAGATTCCCGAGAGCCAGATCGAGATCCTCGAGTCGGGCGCGATCTACAACCAGACCGCCAACGGCGACTGCGATTTCGGTGAGATCTTCACCACCGACGGTCGCATCCCGGCGCTGGATCTGAATGTGGTCGAGGATCCCGGCGTGATGATTCTCTACAACGTCTCGCTCACGCTTCCCGACGACGTCTACCAGACGGCACCCGAGGCCATCGACACCATCGTCGGCGAGATCCTGGCTCCCCTCGACGACGAGACCATGGCGGAGCTGAACCGCCGGGTCACCGAAGGCGGCGAAGACGCGGCCGACGTGGCCAGCCAGTTCCTGGTCGATGAAGGCATCATCAGCGGCTGACGCCCTGACGATCTGACGCATTGACCGTCTGAACAATTGCGGGGTGGCCGGACGAACCGGCCACCCCGCGATGTTTCGGGCGAGATCGACTGTCTACTTCGCGGCGGCGAAGCCGATGTCGAGGTCGGCGATGATGTCGTCGATGTGCTCGAGGCCCACCGAGAGACGCACGAGTCCCGGTCCGACGCCGGCGGACTCCTGCTCCTCGGCGGTGAGCTGCGAGTGCGTGGTGGCGGCGGGCTGGATCACCAGCGAGCGCACGTCACCGATGTTGGCGAGGTGGCTGTGGAGCTCGAGCGCTTCCACGAACTTCTTGCCGGCTTCGAGGCCACCCTTGATCGTGAACGCCGGCACGGATCCGTAGCCGGCGCCGCCACCGAGCGAGGTGGCGATCGCGTTCCACGGCGACGATGCCAGACCGGCGTAGGCCACCGATTCGACCTGGTCGTGGGCGTCGAGGTACTCGGCGACCTTCTGGGCGTTGGCGAAGTGGCGCTCCATGCGCAGGCTCAACGTTTCGAGGCCCTGCAGCAGAAGGAACGCATTGAACGGCGACACGGCCGGGCCGAGATCGCGCAACAGCTGCACCCGGGCCTTGATGATGTAGCTGCCCTGGCCGAGGGCGGGCCAGTAGGCGAGTCCGTGGTAGCTGGGGTCGGGTTCGGTGAACATCGGGTGCTTGCCCGAGGCGCCGAAGTCGAAGGTGCCACCATCGACGATGGCACCGGCGATGGCCGTGCCATGGCCGCCGATGAACTTGGTGGCGGAGTGGATGACGATGTCGGCGCCGTGCTCGATCGGACGGATCAGGAACGGGGTGGCGACGGTGTTGTCGACCATCAGCGGCACGTTGTGGCTGTGGGCGATGTCGGCGATCTTGCGGATGTCGATGACGTTGTTCTTCGGGTTGCCGATCGACTCGCAGTACAGCGCCTTGGTGTTGTCCTGCACCGCCGCGTTCCACTCGGCCTCGTCGTCGGGGTCGTCGACGAAGGTGCAGGTGATGCCCATCTTCGGCAGCGTGTGGTGGAGCAGGTTGTAGGTACCGCCGTAGAGGGCGGCGGCGGCGACGATGTGGTCGCCGGACTCGGCCAGATTGAGGATGGCGATCATCTCGGCCGACTGACCCGAGGCGGTGAGTAGGGCGCCGGGAATGCCGACGGCGGTGTCGGTGCCGCCCTCGAGCGACTGGAGTCGAGCCTCGACCACGCCCTGGGTGGGGTTCATGATCCGGGTGTAGATGTTGCCGATCTCGGACAGCGCGAAGAGGTTCGCGGCATGGTCACTGTCACGGAACGAGTAGGCGGTGGTCTGGTAGATCGGCACGGCCCGCGCGCCGGTCGTGGGATCGGGCTCCTGGCCGGCATGGATCTGTCGGGTCTCGAAGCCCCACTGGTCACTCATCGAATTCGTCCTTCTTCGCCACGAGGTCGGCGGGACTGCCGACCTCCAGTGCGACCAGCATCACACATGGCCACCGGTCGGCGCGACTCGGCTCGCGGTCAGAGACCGTTCAGCGCCGCAACCGCGGCGGCGACATCGCCGATCTCGAAGAAGTCGACCGTCACGAACGTCGCCGCCGTGTCGTGGAACGCCTCGCACTCCCTGGCCCGGTCGAGGAGGAACGGGTTGGTGTTGACCTGTGCGGCGAGTGCCGGCGAGCCGAAGACCTCGGTCAGGAAGTGGTTGAGGATGAAGAGCTCGTTCGACGGCGAACCACGGAGGTGGTTGCAGGTGAAGTCGCCGGGGGTTGCCGCCGAGAACGGGGTCTCGAACGAGTGTTGCCACACATTCATCAGCCATGGATAGGTCGTATCGACGGCTTCGTCCTGCATCACCACGAGGCGGGTGCCGTCGTCGATCATCTCGCCGAGCGTGGGCCATTCACCGCCGGGATGCACATAGGTGTGGGGGGTGAGACCGCTCGCGTCGAACGCGGCGGCGGTGAGGTCGTGGTCGAGATAGGACTCGATGATCAGCGTGACCACCGCACCGGGGTCGGCGTCGAGGAACTCGCGGATCTCGGTGAGGCCCTCGACCAGCGGCTGGTTGCCCAGGGCGCAGATCGCATGGCACAGATACGGGGTGTCGGGGTCGACGCCGGGCACCTCCACCGACCCGAAGTCGTTGAGGTCGCCGGCCCGGTAGGTGTCGAGCATCAGGGCCCGTACGCCGGCTTCGAGCTGGTCGGGCACGTCGAGGGTCTGGTTCGGTCCGAGCCAGCCGTCGTCGGCGCTGGACATGGCGTTGTGGGTCGTGATGTTGCGCACGTCGGCGTAAGGGCGGTCGCAGAGCTCGCGATGTCCGTTGCAGCGGACATCGGGCATCGCCTCGATCTCGCCGACGATGGTGGCGCCGTCCGAGGCGAGCACGAGCATGCCGCGATGATCGGCGGGGAAGGTCGCGGTGTCGAACACGAAGGTGAACGGGGCGGCGGTGTCGTCGACCCCAGCGACGTCGAGGCCGCCCGGGTAGGCACGAACGGTGGTGGCGGCGAGATCGGTGACGGTGATCTCCATGGTCACGGTGCCGGCGGCGGCATCCCATGTCACTGCCGACTCGATCGTGGGGACCGGTTCTCCCGGCAACGGCACCGGCCACACGCAGGCGGAGGCCGCGAGGCAGGCGACGAGGGTGGGAACGAGGCGGCGGATCATTCGGCGTCCAATGTCGTCACGAGGGCAACATCTTCACGAGGGTCTTCGGGGCGACGAGACGGTAGGAGTCGGTGACGATCGCCTGCAATTCATCGAGGTCGACGTCGACATCGAGGCGCACGCCGACCCAGCCGCGATGGCCGACATAGGGTGGCACGTAGAACCGGTCGGGTTCCTGGGCGACCAGTTCACCCTGCACACCGGGGGCGGCGCCCACCCAGATGCCGAAGATGCCGTCGCCGTGGTGATCGTCGACGCACGAGACGAACACCTTCTTGTCGCGGATGAAGAACGTCGGCATGCCGTGGCTGAGCCGCTCGTTGGTCTCGGGAAGTGACAGGGCGATGGCCCGCACGTCGTCGAACTGGTCGGCCATCCGATCGAGAGTAGCGGCATCGGCGCCACTGGGCCGCAGGGAGGCTGCGCAGGGCGGTATGGTGCGGCCCATGAACGAAGGCGACATCATCGACGACTTCGAACTGCTCGATCAGCATGGCACGTCGGTACGGCTCAGTAGCCTCGTCGCCGAAGGCCCGATCGTGTTGTTCTTCTACCCGAAGGCCATGACGCCCGGTTGAACGAAGGAAAGCTGCCATTTCCGCGATCTGCGATCGGAGTTCGAAGAACTCGGAGCGCAGCGAGTGGGGATCAGCGCCGATCCGGTGGATCGGCAGAAAGAGTTCGACGACAAGAACTCGCTCGGCTTCGCGCTGCTGTCCGACCCCGACCGTGAGGTCGCGAAGATGTTCGGCGTGAAGCGCATGGGCCCGTTGCCGTCGAAGCGGGCCACGTTCGTGATCGACGAAGAGCAACGCCTGCTCCGGTCGGTTCGCAGCGAGACCAGCATGCTCACCCACGCCGACGACGCGCTCGAGGCCCTGCGCTCCAGGTAGTACTGCGCAGCCGTTAGCTGCGGCTAGAGCTCGTCGAGCCAGACCGGCGCGCGGTCGAGCAGGAACTCGGCGACCTGCTGACAACGGTCGAGCACATCGCACAGCACTTCCTGGCCGAGAAAGATCCGGGCGAGAGGCACTTCGACGCGGGCGACGATGCTGACCGCCCGCTCGGCGGCGTCGGTGACGGCGGCGAAGGAGTCGACCGCACTGACCTCGAGGGGCAGGTCTGTGCCGCCGATGCCGGCGAGATCGGTGGCCAGCACCAGCAGGTCGGGTCCGGCCGGCAATGGCGGGAGCGCGAAACTGATGGTGAACGGCAGCTTGATGTCGTCGGAGGGCTCGCCGGTCTCGCCGACCTGCATCACCTCGTCCTCGAAGTGGATCAGCGACCGGGGATCGACCTCGAGCGAGACGTGCATGTCGAGCGGGCCGTCGCAGGCGCGGTCGGGATGGAGGTCGATCTCCCAGGTCTGGCGGTTCGTGTAGGTCTCGATGAAGTGCCGCTCGTCGTGCACATGGAAACCGTGTTCGGCGACATGGTCCTTGAGATCTGCGACAAAACCTTGGAGATCGATCACTGCCATCAGCTCCAGCCTGCCACGGAATCAGCCCGAAACGTCACTGGAGTCCGTGCCGACCGCTCGCGCGCGTGGTTCACTGCGGCGGTGACGGCAGACGAGATTCTCGCGGTGCTCCACGACGCCGCCGACGCGGTCGTCGAGGCCTTCCGCACCGGCGTCGACTGGGGTCCCTCCGGTCTGCGCCACGATCAGTACGCCTCCGACGTCGTGGCCGACGTTGCCGTACTCGCCGTGCTGGGCGATGCGGGTATTCGCACGCTGAGCGAGGAGAGCGGCCTCGGGCCGGGGGACGGCCCCATCGCGGTGGTCGATCCGCTCGATGGCTCCACCAACGCGTCACTCGGATTGCCCTGGTTCGCCACCAGTCTGTGCGTGGTCGACGACGACGGTCCGCTGGCCGCCGTCGTGCACAACCACGGCAACGGCGAACGCTACGACGCAACCCGGGGCGGCGGCGCCCGGCGCAACGGTGTGGTGCTCGGGGTGCCCGATGCCGAGCCGGTTCCGCAGGGCGTCACCGCGGTCAACGGCATTCCGTCGGGTCAGGAGATCGGCTGGTTCCGGTGCATGGGTGCCGCAGCGCTCGACCTCTGCGCGGTCGCTGATGGCCGCTTCAGCGGCTATGTCGACTTCGACGGCGGCCTCGGCGTGTGGGACTACCTCGGGGCCTGGCTGATCTGTCACGAGGTGGGTGTGGAGATGGTCGACGCCTTCGATCGCGAACTCGTCGTTCTCGACCACGAGGCCCGCCGTTCACCGATCGCGGCGCGACCGCAGCGCCTTCCCCGATTGCGGCAACTGCGAACCGGGGCACCGGGGAGCAACTAGCCTCAACTCGTGACGTCCCCCGCGCCGAGCCCGAGCCAGTCCACGGACCGGGCGAGGCGCGCGGTGTTCCGCACGTTCGGCACGTTGCCCAAGCCGTTGCGACGCTGGCTCGTCCGCACGATCCGTCCGACGTGGACCGCCGGGTCGGTGGCCATCCTCGAGCGCGACGACGGACGCTGGCTGTTCGTGCGGCCCGTCTACCGCAAGGGCTGGACGCTGCCCGGCGGTCTGGTGGATCGCGGCGAACACCCGGCTGTCACCGCGGTCCGGGAGACGAAGGAGGAGCTCGGTCTCACCGTCGAGATCACCGGTGGCCCCTGGGTGGTCGTCGACGCCGAGCACAGCCGTTTCGAGACGATCTATCGCGTCGGCGTGGTGGGGGAGCACGACCTCGACACGATCGCAGTCACCACGCCGGAGCTGTCCGCTCTCGGATGGTTCTCACCGACCGACCCTCCCGAGCTCGAGGACGAAACCGCCGAAGTGATGGTGCTGGTCCGCCAGATCGCCGATGGCGGCGCCACCGTGCACGTCAAGGGCGACGACCACAGCTGAGCCGCGAACGCTACGTTCGCGGGCCATGCGTTCTCCTCGTGCCGCGCTCGCCCTCCTCGCCCTGCTCGGACTGGGATCGAGCCTGCTGGCGGTGAGTCCGGCCGGCGCCGCGTCATCGGCGCCGGGAACGGGTTCGGTCGACGGCTACACGCCGGGCCCGTGCGTCGTCAACGCGGTGGGCTCGCACGACTTCGCCGATGTCGCCACCGGGCGGTTCTACTCGAACGCGGTCGGTTGGGCCGCGCTGAACGAGATCACGACGGGGACGAGCGCGTCGGCATTCTCACCCGACGCGCTGGTGACTCGGGCCCAGTTCGCCACCTTCCTCTGGCGCATGGTCTGTGAGCCGCCGGCTGAGGAGGCGGCCCCGTTCTTCGATGTGGTCTCGCCGTCGTTCTACGAGGCGGCGGTCGACTGGCTGTGGAGCGAGGGCCTCACCACCGGGCGGACCCCGACCGCCTATGCGCCCGACGGATCGCTCACCCGGGCCGAATTCGCCACATTCCTGTTTCGACTCGCCGGCGAGCCCGAGGGCGCACCCGCGAGCGGCTTCGGTGACGTGGTCGGCGGCTCCTTCTACGAGGCCGCCGTCGACTGGCTCAAGTGGCGTGACCTGACCACCGGCACCACGCCCACGACCTACGACCCGAACCGCTCGATCACGCGGGCCGAGGCCGTGACGTTCCTCTACCGGCTCAATCTGCTGGCCGATGGCATCGTCGATCCCGCCGACCTGAGCCTGGGGTTCGACACCGTGCTGAGTGGCCTGTCGGTGCCAGTGGCTGCGGCCGTGCACCCCGGCGACGGCTCGATGTACATCGCGGAGCAGGGCGGAAACCTGTTGCGGGTGCCCGGCACGTCCGGCCGACCCGACTGGACCGCCGGTCCGTCGACGGTGTGGTCGATCCCGGGGGGCTACGACCTCACCGGCTGCAACGAGTGTGGACTGCTCGGCGTGGCCGTGTCGCCCGATGGCGGCCACATCTACCTCTCGTTCACCGCAGACTCGGCGGCGCCGGGCGTCGAACAGCGTTCGATCGTGCTCGAGTACGCGCTCGTCGACGGCGTGCCCACCGGGGCGCCCGACGAGCTGTTCGACGTCGATCAGCCGTATCCGAACCACAACGGCGGGCATCTCACCTTCGGCCCGGACGGCTTCCTCTACCTGTCGTTCGGCGACGGCGGCTCGGGCGGCGATCCGCAGGACAACGGACAGAACATCAACACGCTCCTGGGCAAGATCCTGCGCGTCGATCCGTCCGGCCCATCCGGCTACGTCAGCCCCGCCACGAACCCCTACGCGGGCGGCACCCCCGGCTTCGATCAGATCTTTCTCGTCGGCGTACGCAATCCGTGGAAGTTCTCGTTCGACTCGTTCAACGGCGACCTCTGGGTGGCCGACGTCGGTCAGAACACCCGCGAGGAGATCACCCGCTTGGAAGACGGCTTGGGCGGGGGCCTCGGCGCGAACCTGGGCTGGGACACCTGGGAGGGCACGTTCCGCCACGAGCCTCGCGACCCGGAGATCGCCGACCATGTCGGCCCGACGTATGAGTACCAGACCAACGGTTCCGAGGGTGGCTCTGTCACCGGTGGCTTCGTCTACCGAGGTGACGACATCGTCGGCCTCAACGGCACCTACCTGTGGGCGGACTACAAGGATCCGGAGCTGCGGGGCTACAACGACGAGTTCAGCGGCGGCGCGATCTGGTTCGGCACCGACGTACCGGGCGGTTCGGTCACCTCGTTCGTCGAGGATCTCGACGGCGAGGTCTATGCGATCTCACACTCGGGTCGGATCTCCAAGGTCGTCGCTGCCGGCTGAGTACAGCCGCACCGGGCGGCACGCCTACGCGGTCTCGAACGGCGGGTATTCGTCGGTGAGCAGTGTCACGTAGGCCGATAGCCGAGTCGAGACCCGGAGCCCGCCGAGCACGAAGTCGAGCAGGCCGCGTGGCCATTTGCCGGTGAACAGCACGGCGAAGAAGGCGATGAACCAGAGAATCTGGGCCACGATCATGATGACGTAGAAGAAGAGGACCGCCGGAATCGCCCACAGGATCCGGAGCAGCGCGGTCAGCCGGTTCCTGCCTTCGAGCTGAGGTGCGAAGTCCACCCGCACCGGCTGTCCTCCGGGGTCGGCTGCGGTGGTCGTGAAGTCGAACGGCGGGTACTCGGCGTGGAGGAAGCCGGCATAGGTCATCACCCTCGTCTGATACCGATTCGCCATGCAGATGAAGCCGGCGATCCCCTGCGGCATCTTGCCGGTGAAGACGATGGCCACCCAGCCGACGAAAATGAACAGCGCCGCGACCAGATTGATGAAATAGCCGACGATGAGATGCGGAATCGCCATGAACCACTGGACGAGTGGCCGCCAGTTGGCGACCTTCTCCGGCGGATCGAAGGCCAATGTTGCGGGATATGTCATTGGAACCAGCCCTTCCATTGTCTGAACCCGACCTGACAGTAACCCGCGGAGCTGGTTCGACGGCGTGACGGTCAGGTGGCGGTGATCTGGAGCCGGGCCACGACGGGGTCGTGGTCGGACAGCGGCTCGCCGTCGTCGCGGGTGAACACGGCCGACTCGTTGCGCCATTCGATGGGCGTGATCTCCAACCCGTCGGTGGATCGCACGAGGACTTTGTCGATGCGGTTCGGTTCGTCACAGGACAACGCGGTGCACACATCGATGAGGCCGGCATCGGCGAGGAGGGCAGCGAACTGGTCGGCGTCAGGATCTCGGTCGAGGTGGAGGTTGAAGTCGCCGGCCACGATGACGGCCCGGCCCGCGGAGTGCTCGAGGATGTGTGCGGTCAGTTCGGCGACGTTCTCGGCCCGGATCTCGAAATCGGCGCGACCGGCATCGAGGTGGAGGTTGTAGACATCGACCTCCAGGCCGTCGCCGAGGGTGGTCGTCGCCACAGAGAATCCCTTCAGCGAGAGGCAATCGGCCGAGGCCTCGCCACACGTCGTCCAACGCTGGCGTTCGACGGGGGTGAACGGATAGTCGCTGAAGCGGTTCAGACCATCGCTGAGCAGGGCCGATGGACGCTCAGGGTCGGATCCGAGCGGGGCCGGGAGCGATGCCGACTCGAACTCGTGGTCGGCGAGGTCGACGAGAATCTCGTGGTATGTCCGTTGGTCGTCGGGGGTTTCGGCCGGTGTCAGCCACGATTCCTGGACGAGCACGAGGTCGTAGTCGTTGAGCCGGGGGCCGATCAGCAGCGTGTTGATCGCCGGCTCGCTGCCCGACAACAGGTCGGGGAGACCGGCCACGTTGTAGGTGAGCAGCTTGATCTCGACCGCGGGCGCTGCGGTGGTAGTCGGCGGCGCCGTCGTGCTGGTCGTCGGGCTGAGCGCCGACGTCGTCGTGGGCGCGGTGGTGGTCGGTGTCGCGTCGTCAGCGCCGGATGAGCATGCGCCGGCCAGGAGCAGTACGGCCGAGAGAGCAACGAGGCGCATGGCATCCATCGGCCCATTGTTGCCCATCCACGCCGGGCCCGCAGCGGGGCCGGACCGATAGCGTGTGCTGACCAGGGCGCATAGCTCAGTTGGCTAGAGCGCTTCCCTTACAAGGAAGATGTCGGGGGTTCGAGTCCCTCTGCGCCCACTCGTCGTTGTCGAAACGACAACAGCTGCGCGTAGATGCCCAGGTCAGAGCCGGGGTTTGGAATGGCGCGATTTGGTCATTCAGATGTCGCGCTGGCAAAGCCCCTTGCACCTGAGTGTCATACAGAGAATACTATTTGTATGACGATGTTGAGCTTCCGTGTCGATGACGACGAGGCCGATGAGGCTCAGCGCTGGGCCGATGCCCTCGGGATCGACAAGTCCGAGCTCCTGCGTGACGCGCTCCATCGACACCTCGTCCGGCTCGAGTCGGAGAACGATGCTGTGATCTGGAGCGACGAGCCTTTGAGTCCAGCGGAAGCATCGGTCGGCGATATCGCCGAATGGGGTCCTGCGGAGGACTGGTCGGATTGGGCCGATGCAGCGCGGTGAGGTCTGGTTCGCGGCAGCACCTGGCGGCGACCGGCCGGTACTGGTGCTGACTCGAGATCCGGTTGCCGACCGCATCGGTTCTGTTGTCGTCGCTGCGTTGACACGGACCGTCCGCGGCGTCGTCTCGGAGCTGAAGTTGTCGGCGACCGACGACGGCGTGCCCACCGACTGCGTTGTCAACTACGACAACATCCACACCATCCCTCGCAGCGCATTCCGGCGTTTGATCGTGCAGCTCGGACCGCGCCGCATGGCCGAGGGCTGTGAGCGACTCCGCGACGCTACCGGTTGCTAGCGAGGCTGGACGGAGGGTCCGAGTCCGTGTGCGCCCACTCGTGTTGTCGAGATGGCTACGTGCGATCATCGGGAGATGGGCGACCTCGAGTACGAACCGATGACGCACGCGGAGAAGATCCAGTGGATGCTCGACGAGCGGGGGTGGGGCGCCGTACCGGTGCGACCGGCGGACAGCCAGGCGCCGATGGGTGCGGGCTACACCCACACCTTCGGCCTGGAAGGATCGTTCGGTCGCCCGGAGATCGTCGTCTGCGGAATGCAACCCGCGCAGGCCCGCGGTCTTCTCGACCTCGTCGTTGCCCAGTACCAGGCCGGGATCGACCTGCCGGTCGACTCGCCCTTCGTCGGGCTGCTCGACAACGACCTGCCGGCCGTGCTGCTGACACTCGACCCGTCCGAGCTGGCGCACCTCGTCCCGACGATCGTCGCGGTCTCCGGCGACCGGCCGTGGCGGCTCCAGCAATTCGTGTGGCCCGGCCCCGGCGGCGCACTCCCGTGGGACGAGGCCTGTCCGGACCAACTCCGCCGGGCGCAACCCGTTCTGACCTCAGCGGCCTCCTCGCCCGACAGCTGAGTGCACGCTCTTCTCCTGATCCCCCGACTGTCGCGGACAGCGGAGAGAGGTAGGGAAAAAGTTCGTAGTTCGTGTGTGTTGAAATTCTCTACCTGTATCATCTCCCTCACTGAAGGGGAGTACCCCTCGAGGCCAGTCGTCAAGACGTCCCGTAGTGGGGCCGGCGTGGCCAGTCCGAGCGATCGGGCGGGGAGACTTTCAGCAACGTCTATTCGTCGTGTGCTGAAAGGAATCCCCGTGTTCAAGAACACATTCAAGACCTTCACCCTGTTGGCTGGTCTGGCTGGTTCGTTCATCCTGGTCGGCTCATTGCTGGGTGGATCGACGGGCATCGTGATCGGTGCCGTCTTCGGATTCGGCCTCGTCGGTGGCTCGTACTGGTTCTCGGATCGACTCGCGGTCCGTTCCGCTCGTGCCGTGCAGGTACAGCCCGGTCAGCTCGACTGGTTGCAGTCGGATCTGGCGGAGCTCGCCCAACGTGCGGGGATGAGGACCCCGAGACTGTTCGTGTCGCCCGATGAACAGCCGAACGCGTTCGCCACCGGCCGCAACGAGCGCAACGCCGTGGTGTGCGTCACTCACGGATTGCTTGCGGCGCTCGATCGCGACGAAGTGCGCGGGGTGGTGGCTCACGAGGTCGCACACGTGCGTCACCGCGACATCCTGATCGGCTCGATCGCCGCGGCGGTGGCGACGGGCATCTCGATGGTGGCAAACCTCGCGATGTTCGCGTCGATGTTCGGCGGAACCGATGACGACGACGCACCGAACCCGCTCGTCGTCATCGCGCTCGCGATGGTCGCCCCTCTCGCGGCCAGTGTGATGCAGATGGCGCTGTCACGGTCCCGTGAGTTCGAAGCCGACCGGCTCGGTGCCGAACTCGCCGGCGATCCCCGGCCACTGGCATCCGCGCTGGCGAAACTCGAACGGGGCGCACACCTGGTGCCGATGGACGTCAAGCCTGCACAGGCGACCGCGTACATCGTGAACCCGTTGACCGGACGCGACGTCAAGTTCTCGAACTTGTTCCTCACCCACCCGCCGACCGAGGCTCGTATCGCGGCGCTCCTGGCCGACTACCCAGCACTGGCAGGCCGATCGTGAACTCCACGATCACAGATTCGACCAGCGCGACGGACGCCGCACCGGACGCCATCGACTGGTATCGGTTGTCAGTGGACGCCGCCTTGGGCGCTCAGCAGTCCACGGCTGACGGGCTGACGAGCGAGGATGCGGCGCGGCGGCTGGTCGAGGTCGGGCCGAACGAGCTGATCGACAACGGCTCCACGCACCCGTTGAGGATCGTGTGGCAACAGGTGTCGGCGGTGATGGTGTTGATCCTGATCGGCGCTGCGCTGTTGTCGCTGGTGCTCGGCAAGTTCCTCGAAGCAGGCGCGATCGGTGCGATCGTCGTTCTGTTCACGATGCTGGGCTTCTTCCAGGAGTACCGCGCCGAACGCGCCATCGCGGCATTGCGTCAGATGTCGGTACCGATCGTGAAAGCGCGCCGTGGCGGCCGCACCATGGAGATCCCTGCGGTCGATCTGGTACCCGGTGACGTGGTGCTGTTCGACGCCGGCACGGTCGTGCCCGCCGATGTCCGACTGATCGAGGTCGCGAACCTCCGGGTCGAGGAGGCCGCCCTCACCGGCGAGTCCGAACCGGTCGACAAACACACTGCGCCGATCGACGGCGACTCCGTCGCGCTCGGAGACCGACGGTGCCTGGCGTTCAGTGGGACGCAGGTATCTGCCGGCCGGGGGGCGGGTGTCGTCGTCGCGACCGGCATGAGCACCGAGCTCGGCCGCATTGCCACCCTTCTGCAGAGTGTCGCGGTCGAGGCGACGCCACTTCAGGAACGCCTCGACCGGGTCGGCAAGCAGCTCGCGCTCGTTGGGGTCGGCGTCGCCGCGTTGGTTGTCGCAATGGGTGCGCTCGCAGGTGAGTCCGCTTCGAACCTGGTGCTCACGGCGATCAGCGTCGCAGTCGCAGTGATCCCCGAGGGTTTGCCGGCGGTGGTGACGTTCACGCTGGCAATCGGTGCGCAACGGATGCTGCGCCGCAACGCCTTGATTCGCAAGCTGCCTGCCGTCGAAACGCTCGGCTCGGTCACGGTGATCTGCTCGGACAAGACCGGGACACTCACCCAGAACAAGATGACCGTGACTCAGCTGCATGTCGCGGACCGGCGCACCATCGTCGAACCAGGAGAACCGGTCGACATCGCAACCTGGGGCGAAGCACAACGTCTGTTGGTGGCTGCCGTTGCGCTGTGCAACGACGGTGAGGCCGACCACGACAGCGACGGCACGCTGTCGATGATCGGCGACCCCACCGAAACCGCGCTCCTCCATCTTGCGGCCAACGCCGGCATCGACATCAAGCAACTGCGGGCCGAGGTGCCGCGGATCGGCGAGAACCCGTTCGATTCGGGCCGCAAGCGCATGAGCACCGTCCACGGTCCCATCGCCGCGTCCCCTGCGACAGCCACGCTCTTCGATGGGATCGACAGCACCCGCCCGGTCGCGTTCGCGAAGGGCGCCATCGATGGCCTCGTGGCCCACGCTGATCACATATGGACCGAGGACGGGGTCGTCGCGTTCGACGACCGACACCGCGCCGGTCTGCTCGCCGCGAACGATGAGATGGCTGCGGCAGGTATCCGTGTGCTCGGCGTGGCTGTCCGCTCGTTCAGCGATCCCTCATCACCGGTTGCGGAGATGGTCGTTGCGGAGATGGTCGCCGGAGCCGAGTCGTCGCTCACGATCATCGGTCTGGTCGGCATCATCGACCCGCCTCGGAGCGAGGTCCGTGACGCGGTTGCTGTGTGCCGGTCGGCTGGCATCCGTCCAGTGATGATCACCGGCGACCACCCTCTGACAGCCAAGGCGATAGCGGAGCAACTCGGTATCGCCACCGACGACCGCGTGCTGACCGGATCCGACCTCGACCAGCTGACTGATGCCGAGTTCGACTCCGCTGCCTCAGAAGTCTCGGTGTTCGCTCGTGTCTCGCCCGAACACAAACTGCGGATCGTCGGCTCGCTCCGTCAGCAACATCAGGTCGTTGCCATGACGGGCGATGGCGTCAATGACGCTCCGGCGCTCAAGCAGGCCGACATCGGTGTCGCGATGGGCATCACAGGTACCGACGTCACCAAAGAGGCATCCGACATGGTGCTGCGCGACGACAACTTCGCGACCATCGTGGCCGCGGTCGAAGAAGGTCGGGTGATCTACGACAACCTGCGCCGCTTCGTCGGCTTCGCCGTTGCCGGCAACCTCGGCAAGATCATCGTGATGCTCGGCTGGCCCATCCCGTACCTGTTGGCCGGGGGTGAACTCGACGCCGCCGTCGCGCTGCTTCCGCTGCAGTTGCTGTGGCTGAACCTGATGACCGACGGCCTGCTGGGCCTGTCGATGGGAGTGGAGCCACCGGAGCCCACGGTCATGCAGCGTTCCCCGCATCGGCCCGGCGCCAGCCTGTGGGCCGGCGGGCTCGGCCGCCAGACGCTCTGGATCGGTGCGCTCATCGGCGTCACCTCGCTCGGTATCGGCTTCATCTATCGAGAAACCGGCCAAGCGGAATGGCAGTCGATGATCTTCACGACGCTGGCGTTCATGCAGGTCTTCCAGGCCTTCGGCACGCGATCGCGAACGGAGTCGCTGCGCACCATCGGACTCGGTTCCAACCGTCTCATGCTGGCCATCGCCGGCGTGGTCGTCGCTCTTCAACTCGCAGCGCTCTACACCCCGCTCAATGACTTCCTGGACCTCGACCCGCTCGGGGCTGCCGACCTCGGGATCTGTATCGGCCTCGGCGCCGCGCTGCTCGTGGTCCTCGAGATCAACAAGTACCTCAACCGCACATCACGCGCCGACCTGTGAGTCGGTCACTGGTGTATTCGACCCCTTGGAGACAGCGATGAACTGCCCGACCTGCCCCGAATCCAACCTCGTCATGGCCGAACGCTCCGGCGTCGAGATCGACTACTGCCCGACGTGTCGCGGCGTCTGGCTCGATCGTGGAGAACTCGACAAGATCATCGAACGCGACGCACCGCCGCCCCGACGCGAACCGGAACGTTCCGACGATCGTGATCGTGATCGTGCCGATGACCGCCGACGCTACGACAACGACGATGACTGGGACGACGAACGCAGCTCATCGGGCGGCGGCAGAAAACGACGCAAGCGCGAATCGTTGCTCAGCGAACTCTTCGACTTCTGATGCTCCGACGCAAACCACAAGCCCAACCAGCAGCACCGATTCCGGAATGGCAGCAACGCTTCGATGCCGCAGCCGAGCTGATCCGGTCCCGACCACAGCCGCCCTGGCTCGACGATCGACTCCAGGATCTGCAGCGCGCTCTCACCGACACCCACGCCGCCCAGCAGCAACTCGACAACTCGCTCGATCAACTCGGCGTCGACCAGACCGCCAGCGAACTCAAAGCCGCCCTGCGCGACCGTCGATACGCGGGACCCGGTGCGGACCGCTCCAGCGTGGAGAAGCGCATCGACAGGCTTCGACATCGCTTCGACGCAGTGAACGACATGGCCAACCGCAGAGACCTCATCGCCCGACAACTCGTGGACACCGTTGCCGACGTCGAACTCCTCGCTGTGCAAGCCGTCCACGCGAGCACCCTCGAGTCGCGATCAGACGATGATCTGTCCGAGCACCTCGAACGCCTCGACATCGACCTGAGATCCCTCGAACTCGCACGGCGCGAGATCGAGCACCTCTGAGGAGGAGCGACCCCATCACATGCATTGCCCACTCTGTCTCGACACCGTTCTCGACATCACCTTCCACGCCGGCATCGAACTCGACATCTGCCCTCGCTGCCGCGGCGTCTGGCTCGACCGAGGAGAACTCGACCGGATCGGATCGGACACGAACGATCGGCCACGACGACCGAACACCGATCGATCGATGGCGCACGATGACGAGCACCGCAATGACCGACATCTCGACGACGACCGACACGACCGCGCCGGCAAGCGGAAACGAAAGAAGCGACTCTCGGAACGCCTTGGTGACGTCTTCGAGGAGATCGTCGACCTCTGACGACGGTCGGCCCAGCTCGAAGAGAAGATCGACGTGCTCGAAGCAAAAAGGCAAACGCCCCACCGGTGCGGCCGAGGCCGTCCGGTGGGGCGTCTTGTGGACTGCTCAGCCGAGATCGAAACGATCGGCGTCCATGACCTTGGCCCAAGCGCCGGCGAAGTCCTTCAGGAACTTCTCGCCCGCGTCGTCGGCAGCGTAGACATCGGCGATCGCTCGCAGGATCGAGTTGGAACCGAACACGAGATCGTTGCGAGTGCCCGTCCACTTGGCTGCACCGGTGGCTCGGTCCTTGCCCTCGAACACGCCTTCGGCCGAGGCCGAGGCGGTCCACTCGGTGTCGAGATCCATCAGATTGACGAAGAAGTCGTTGCTGAGGGTGCCGACACGATCGGTGAGCACACCGTGCCCATCGGTGGTGACGCCGAGGACGCGCAGGCCGGCGACCAGCACGGCCATCTCCGGAGCGGAGAGGCCGAGGAGCTGGGCCTTGTCGACCAGCAGGTGCTCGGCGACGTGGGCGTTGCCCTTGCCGAGGTAGTTGCGGAAGCCGTCCCAGCGGGGCTCGAGCCACGAGAAACTCTCCTCGTCGGTCTGCTCCTGAGTGGCGTCGCCGCGACCGGTGCTCACGTCGACGGCGATGCTGCTCCCACCGGCGGCGGCCGCCGCCTCGACCGCGGCAGTGCCACCGAGGACGATGAGATCGGCCATCGAGACATCGAAGCCGAGGCCCGACTGCACTCCTTCGAGGGCGGTGAGTACCCGGCTCAGGTCGGCCGGGTTGTTGGCCTCCCACTCCTTCATCGGCGACAGGCGGATGTGGCCGCCGTTGGCGCCGCCCCGCATGTCGGAACCGCGATAGGTCGATGCCGACGCCCAAGCGGTGCTCACCAGGTCGGTGATGCTGAGGCCGGCGTCCATGATCGCTGCCTTGGCCGCCGACACCTGATCATCGGACAGAGTGTCACCGGCCGGAATCGGGTCCTGCCAGCTGTGTTCCTCGGCGGGGACCTCGGGGCCGTGGTAGCGGACCTTGGGACCCATGTCGCGGTGGGTGAGCTTGAACCAGGCGTCGGCGAAGGCCCGGTCGAGCAGGGACCGGTCGTTGCGGAAGCGGGTGCAGATCTCGTTGTAGATCGGGTCCATCTTCATCGCCATGTCGGCGGTCGTCATGACCGGCGCGTGCTTCACGTCGTCGCGCTGGGCATCGGGGACGGTGCCGGCGAGGGCCGGGGCGGTCCACTGCTTGTGGCCGGCGGGGCTCTCGGTGAGCTCCCACTCGTTGTCCATCAGCGTCTCGAGATAGTTGTTGTCCCACTGGGTCGGGGTGGAATTCCAGGCCCCTTCGAACCCGGATGTCGTGGCGTGGATGCCCACCCCTGACTCGAACCCGTTCTTCCAGCCCAGGAGCTGCTGCTCCATCGGCGCGCCCTCGGGCTCGGGGCCCATGAGGTCTTCGGGGCCGGCGCCGTGCATCTTGCCGAAGGCGTGACCGCCGACGACCAGTGCGACGGTCTCCTCGTCGTTCATCGCCATTCGGCGGAACGTCTCGCGGATGTCACGCCCGGATGCGACCGGGTCGGGATTGGCGTTCGGGCCCTCGGGATTGACGTAGATGAGGCCCATCTGCACCGCGCCGAGCGGCTCCATCAGCTCTCGGTCGCCGCTGTAGCGCTCGTCGTCGAGCCAGACGGTCTCGGGACCCCAATAGATGTCCTCCTCGGGTGCCCAGACATCGGCCCGGCCGCCGGCGAACCCGGCCGTCTCGAAACCCATCGACTCGAGGGCGACGTTGCCGGTGAGCAGCAGCAGATCGGCCCATGAGATCTTGTTGCCGTACTTCTTCTTGATCGGCTCGAGCAGGGCGCGGGCCTTGTCGAGGTTGCCGTTGTCGGGCCAGCTGTTGAGGGGAGCGAATCGCTGAGTACCGGTGGCGCCACCGCCGCGCCCGTCGTGGGTGCGGTAGGTGCCCGCGGCGTGCCACGCCATGCGGATGAAGAAGGGGCCGTAGTGGCCGTAGTCCGCCGGCCACCAGTCCTTCGAGTCGGTCATCAGGGCGTGGAGGTCGGCCTTCAGTGCGTCGTAGTCGAGCGACTCGAACGCGGTGGGGTAGTCGAAGTCCTCGTCCATCGGATCGGCGATGCGGTTTCCCTGGTGGAGGATGTTCAGGTTGAGCTGGTTGGGCCACCAGTGCTGGTTCGCCGAGCTGCCACGAGCGGCGTGGTCATGTTCGAGCACGGGGCACCTGCGCTCGCTGTCGTTGATGTCGAAGGGTTGGTCGGTCATGAATCTCTCCTGGAGAAGCGGTTGGGGAACCGGTTTGATTGCAATGGGCGGGACGCCGGATCAGCCGATCCGACAGGTGGGGCAGCGGCCCCAATAGACGACTTCGGCTTCGTCGATCTCGAAACCGTGGTCGTCGTCAGCAGTGAGGCACGGGGTGTCGCCGACGGCGCAGTCGATGTCGAACATCACGCCGCAACCGCGACAAACCAGATGGTGGTGGTTGTCACCCACCCGGTCCTCGTATCGGGCGGCGGACCCGCTCGGTTGGATACGGCGCACGAGTTGCTTCTCGACGAAGGTTCCGAGTGTGTCGTATACGGCCTGGCGGGAGATTGCACCGAGCTTGCCGCGGACGGCGTCGGCGACCTCCTCGGTGGTGGCGTGGGGATGTGAAGCCAGAGCCTCCATCACACCGATTCGCTGAGCCGTCACCTGCAAGCCGTGATCTCGCAATTGTCGTGCGAAGTCGGGCTCGTTCGATTCGTCCACGAAGTGCACTTCAGCACAAATTATGTACTGAGTCAAGAAAATGATCAGGCTCGAAGTTTTCGACAGGAGTCCGGTCTGCACGGGCGCGCAGGAGTTGTCGGTCAGGAGACGGGATGATCCTTGGTCGAGAGGTGTCGCTTCAGGGGGAGGTCGTGCAGTGACGCTGCGCCGACGTGCGTGCTCGAGAAAGGTGCCCATCGTGGGCCCGGTCCAGCCGGTGTGTCACCGAGGACGGTCACCCTTTGGATGACTCGCTCACCTTCGAAGTCGTTGACCACGAAGTGTTGGGTACAGCGGTTGTCCCACATGGCGACGGTCCCCGGCGTCCATCGATAGCGAACCGTGAACCGTTCCTGGCTCGACCACTGGCGCAGGTGCTCGAGCAGCATCTGGCTCTCGGAGAAGCTCATTTCCACGATTCGACGGGTGAAGTGCTCGTTCACGAACAGGGATTCCCGGCCCGACTCGGGATGGGTGCGCACGACCGGATGTACCGCCGTCATCTCGGGCTTGCCATGGGGAGTCGCGTCGTGGAGCGCACTGAGGCCGCGAAGGAGTTCTTGCAGCGGTTCGCTCAACTCGCTGAAGGCCAGGTATTGGTTGGACCACATCGTGTCGCCACCCAGGGTGGGCCCGTCCACGAAGTGCATGATCGACAGCACCGAGGGTTGCGGGAGGAACGTCACGTCCGTGTGCCATTCGTCGGCGGTCCCGCCCCAGCTCGCCCGCAGCTCGACGACCTCGGGCGGGGCACCGTCGGGCCCGGGCAGGTTCGGGTTGACCTCCAGCTCGCCGAACCGGCGCCCCAGTGCCACGTGGGCGTCGAGGGTGATCGTTTGACCGGGGAAGAACAACACCAGGTGTTCGAGAAGCAGGGCTTTCATCTGCTCGACATCGGAGTCAGTCGTCGCGTTCAGGTCGATCCCGCGGACTTCGGCACCCAGGGCTCGACTCAGCGGGGTCAGCTCGAATGAGGTCATGGTCGAGTCTGGCAGACTCGTCAGCGAACCGACGTCGGACGCCGCGCCAACGCTACGCGAGGTTCGCATCGCCGAGGCTGACGGGCATGATCGAGAACGGCCCGCCGGATGACAGCCACGTGATGTTCACTCGCTGACTCCCGCACGTTCGCCCAGGGTCCAGTACGGAGCGATAAGACCTCCTCAGCAACATCGAAGCTCACTTGGGAGAACCATGAAGATCCGTTTCGTCGCCGCCCTCGCCGCGTTGTCTCTCGCCGGCGCAGGCCTGTTGGCCAACCCCGCCCAGGCGGCTGCGGCAGGTGTATCCAGCCAGGCCGATTTTCTCGCAGCCGTCGAGGCCGCCAACGCGGACCCGTCCATCAGCGAGATCGTGTTCGCGCCGAACGCCGTCATCGAGTTGAGCACAGAGGTCCGGTACTCCGGCGTTCAGGACCTCACGCTCGTCGGGCGGGGTGCGACGATTTCGGGCGCGATGGCGACTGCCGACACCGATACCTGGGATTCCGGCTTGTTCGTCTCCGAGTCTGGTGGCGACCTCACGGTCCGGCGTCTGACCTTTGCCGACAGCTTCAACAACGGGCTCGCCGTGTTCCTCCCCGAAGGGTCGGGCACCGTGGAGATCGTCCTGGACAAGGTCAACGTCACCGACGCCCAGTTCCACGGAGTACTCGTCGATGGTCAGGCGACCACCGGGTACAACACCGACGACTTCATCCATCCGACCTGTGTCGACCCTCATCCGGTCGACTCGGGCATCTCCATCGACATCACGGTGGACCGTTCGACGATCACGGGTGCCGGTCAACTCGACGGATACGACATCAGCCAGGACACGGGGTGCCCCCAGGACTTCGACGGTCTGCGTGTCGACCAGGGCGGTGCCGGCGACCTCGTCGCCGATCTCGACCGTTCGACATTCGATGGCAACCTCGCCGACGGTGTCGAACTCGACGAGAAGGGCGACGGCTCGGTCGAAGCGACAGTTGACCGTTCCTCCTTCAACGACAACGGCGACACCGTGGCGATCACGTGCACAGTCGAAGAGCTCTGCGGCGACGACTTCGGGGAGACGATCGAGGACCTCGACGATGGTTTCGACATCGATGAGGAGGACGCCGGCGACCTGATCGTCTCCGTGTCTCGCTCCGAGGTGAACGACAACCGGGACGAGGGCATGGACATGGACGAGGCCGGCGAAGGGTCGATCGTGGGCATCGTCGCCAAGACCGAGGCCGCCCGCAACGGCGACGAGGGCTACAAGGCGTCCGAGGCCGGCCCTGGCGACAACACTGCGGACATCTCGAAGTCGGTCTTCGAGGACGCCGGCAACGACCAGATCGAGGTCGAGTCCGCCGACGGCGACGGGTCAGGCACCGTGACGGTGAAGCTGTCCAAGACCACGTCGACCGGCGCCGAAGGCTCGGGAGCCAAGGCTGTCGAGGATGACGGCGGTGCCGTCGTCGTGACCGTCGACAAGTCCACCCTGTCCGACAACGGCGAGTGGGGCGTGGAGGCGGAGGGTGGCTCCGGTTCGGTGAATGTCGCCAAGTCGGACCTGTCCGGCAACAACGACGGCGAGGTCGAATTCGACATCTGACCATGACCCGGCGGTCGCGTGGTCTGCGGCCGACTCTGGCAGACTCGCAACGAACCAGGGGGCGTCGTGGAAAAGATCGTGACCGTGTTGTGGAAGCCGGAAGGGTCGAGCAAGCAGCAGTTCGCCGATGCGCTGTTGCGCGATGCCGTTCCGCCGATGGTCGATCTCGGCGCTCGGAAGCTCAAGGTGTGTGTCGAGGACGACGACGTCGACGGTGAGGCGCTGCGGATGAACCCGGCGCCACCACCCAAGTCGGCGATGGTGTCGTACTGGGTCGAGTGCAGCGAGGATCGAGGCCCGATCGAGGCCGTGCTCGCTGCCCATGCGGCTGATCTGGCTTCGTTCCTCGTGGTGGAATCGGTGCCGATCGTCAACACCGCACACGTCGCCGCGCCGGGGGAGCGAACGCCCGGAATGGTGCAGGTCACCGGGATCGTCCGCAGGGAGGGGCTCGACTACGACGAGTTCATCCGCATTTGGCACGAGGAGCAGCGCCCCTGTGCGATCGAGACACAGTCGACGTTCCAGTACGTCCGCAACGAGATCGTGCGCCAGATGGCAGGCCCGGCCCAGCCCTGGGCGGCGATCGTCGAGGAGGCGTTTCCCCTCGAGGCGATGACCGATCCGCATGTCTTCTTCGATGCGGTCGGCGACGATGATCGCTTCCAGGCCAACATCGGCCGCATGGTCGACACCGTCGCCAAGATGCTCGAGATGGACCAGACCGACGTGACCATCACGAGTGAGTACGTCTACGAGCGGTAGGCGGCTGGAGGCGAGAGGTGCCACCCAGCTCAGATACGGCCGTCGCGGATGCTGCGGACGACCGTGGACGCCCGGTCTCGGACCTCGTCGAGATCCGAGAGCCGCCGCATGTTGGCGAGGGGGCGCGCGAGGCGGTGGTTGTCGGAGAGCTTCTCTTCATGGCGGGCCAGGAAGTCCCAGTAGAGGGTGGTGAAGGGGCACGCGTCGTCTCCGGTGCGGGCCTTGTGGTCGTAGCGGCAGTCGCTGCAGTAGTCGCTCATACGGTTGATGTAGGCACCACCGGAGATGTAGGGCTTGGTCGCCATCCGCCCACCGTCGGCCCACAGCCCCATGCCCATCACGTTGGGGACCATGACCCACTCGGCACCGTCGACGTAGTTGTCCGACATCCAGTCCATGACCCGGCGGGGATGGATGCCGTAGAGGTTGGACAGATTCGACAGGACCATCAGTCGGGGGATGTGGTGCACCCACGCCCGTTCGTGCAGGCCATCCAGCACATCGGCGACACACCGCATCTCGGTGTCGGCCTCGCCGGTGAACATGGGGGGCAGTTCCCGTCGGTGTCCGAGATGGTTCGAGTCGGCGTGGTCGGGCCACAGCCAGTACAGCCCCCAGACGTACTCCCGCCAGCCGATCACCTGACGGATGAAGCCCTCGGCGGAGTTGATGGGCACGTCGCCGTTGCGGAAGCGTTCCTCGACCCTGTCACACACCTCGCCGGGCAGCAGGAGCCCGAGGTTGAGGTAGGGGCTCAGCGCCGAATGGGCCAGGCTCCACGATCGGTGGGTCATCGCGTCCTCGTAGGGTCCGAACCGCACCAGTTCGTGGTCGACGAAGTGACGGAGGCGGGCCAGCGCCGAGCGGCGCGACGTCGCCCAGATGCCGACGGGCTGCGCACCGTGGCCGGCGGGTAGCGAGTCGAGTACCTCGGCATCGAGTTCGTCCAGCTCGGAGGTCTGCGGGTCGGTGAAGATCGAGGGATCGTCCGGCGGAGGCTGCCGATTGTCGGCGTCGTGGTTCCAGGTACCCCCGACCGGTTCGTCGTCGTCCATCAGATAGCCGAGTTCGCGGCGCCGCCACCGGTAGAAGCGCTCCATCTGCATGCTCGACTGATCCGCCGCCCACGCCGCGAAATCGTCCTTGTGGCAGAGGAACTGGTTCGATCGAACCTGCGTCACGTCGAGCCGTTCGCACAGTGCCTGCGCCCGCCGGGAGTTGGGTTCCGTCGCAACAACCTCACTCGGATCGAGTTCGTCGATGTGCGCACGGATCCCATCGGCGATGGTCGGGGCCAGACGCAGATCGACCTCGAATCCGGCGTCCTCGAGCTCGATCGCGAAGCGACGCATCGCCGTGACAACGAGGTGCACTCGCTGCACGTGGCGGCCTCGGTCCAGCAGCTCTTCGCTCTCCACCAGCACGATCCGCGTGTCGTCAGGATCGGCATCGGCCAGCGCACCGATGCGCCGATTCAGCTGGTCGCCGAACACCCAGATGGATCGCATACAAGCGGAACCTACCCGTCAGGTCGCGCTTCGCGGGACTACTCTCACGCCATGACCACGGATGATCACGAGGGCATCGCCGACGCCGGGGTGCCATGGGTTCAGCGGATCCTCGCAGCGCTCGAACCCGAGGACCTCGAGCTCCTCACGCCCCCGGCGGCGATATGGCTGGGGATCGAGGACTCCCTTGCGTCAGATCGCGCCCGCCGGCCACCGGCCCGTGTCGTAGGCTCGACGACGGTCGTGGAGTATCGGATCGATGCCCAGGATCGGGTTCGGCCGGTCGGCGAGGGCTGGGCGTCCTTCGCCCGGGAGAACGACGCACCTGAGCTGGCGGCGCCCGCGCCCGATCGAGATCTCTGGTCCTATTTCGATCGACAGGAGATCCGCGAGCTCTGGCAGGTGGTGGTGGGCCGCGTACGTTCGACGCAGACGGAGGCGACGATCCCTCTGCGGTGTGACGCGCCGCACGCACGACGATGGTTCGAAATGACCGTCACACCCGAGGCGGACCGGGGCGTTCGGTTCGTTTCGGTTCTCGCCTACGAGGAGACCCGGCCGGCGGTTGCGCTCCTCGATCCACGCGCGACGCGCGACGCCGGCGCCTCGGTGGTCGCGCTGTGCAGTTGGTGCGGGCGCGGGAGACACGGCGACGTCTGGCTCGACATCGAATCACTGGTCCGCTCCGCTCGCCTCCTCGAGCGCGACGAACTTCCTCCGATCTCGCATGGCATCTGCGGACCGTGTCGACGGGAGATGTCGGCCGAACTCCTCGTCACCGGGGCCGTCGGCGAGGCTCCCGACTGAGGACGAGTACCGCGATCAGACAGCGATGAACGACGACAGGGCGCTGCGGTCCTCGCCCAGCAGCGGGGCGACGTCGGCCTCGCTGACTTCGGCGACGATGATCTCGCCCACCTCGTCGGTGACGTTGCCGAAGATGCCGTTGTTCCGCATGCCCTCCGCCATCTTCTGGTTGTCGGTCGTCGGGCTGAGGAAGTGGATTGCGGCAATCCCGTAGCGATGGATCAGGAACAGGTGCATCAAGGTCATGAGCCGCTTGCGGCGCATTTCCTGGCGATGGTTGTTCTGATCCCTCACGAGCAGGATGGGTCGGTTCCGACGGTCGTGGATCACGGAGAACACCACGTTGGCGTAGGTCTCGTCGGGGCCGTTGACCTGGAGTTCGAGGATCTCCGAGCCGGGAGTGTGGGGGCGCAACTGCACGGACAACGCGGCGTCGACGCCGTGGGCCTCGGCCCACTCGGCGAGCCAGTCCTCCAGTAGCCGGGGCGGCACCTCGGTCTGCACCAGATGCTGGAACTGTGTCGAACCCTTGCCCATGGCCTTGGTGGTGGCGGTACGACCCGAGGAGCCCATGAGGGCGGCGTCGAGCCGAGGCCCGCCGACGAGGGTCTGGGGGGTCGCGTAGGGCGACTCCACGAGGCGGAACTTTCGCTGGAGTCGAGCCAGCGCCAACATGCCGTCCTCCTGGAGTGAGGCGGAGAACTCCTCGCTCGCCAGACCGTCGATCTGATGGCCGCCATAGGTGATGAAGTTGAAGACGAACCCGAGCTTGCCGATCTCGGCCGGGAACTCCCGCATCTCGTCGTCGCTCATACCGGTGGTGTCCCAGTTGAACGACGGGGACAGGTTGTACGCCATCATCTTGTCGGGATAGACGGCTTTCAGGGCGTCGGCGAAGATCCTGGCGTCTTCGAGGTCGGCGGTCTTGGTTTCCATCCAGATGATGTCGCAGAACGGTGCCACCGCGATCGACTTCGCGATGGCGTACGGGATGCCACCGCGGATCTGGTAGTAGCCCTCGGGCGTCTTGGCCAGACGGGCGTCCCAGTGGACATCGAGGCCCATCTCGTCGGCCTTGCCCTGCGCAACATGCCACGAGGCCCGCTCGGAGAAGGCGTCCCATTCCTCCGGTGTCATCGAGAGCTCCACGCCCTCCTCGGCCCGGAACGCCATCGCATCGGCCACGGCCTCGCGGTAGGTCATCAGACCGGCGGCGTTCTGCCAGACGTCGATGAAGACGTTGCTGACCGCGTCGAGCGCCTGCTCGGCGGTGGCCGAGCCGTCGGCCACGGTGGCTGCCGCCTCGCTGATGTGGGCGGTGAGGCCCGTCGACTCCAGCCAGGCCATCGCGCCGGCTTTCTGGTCGTCGGGGATGCTGTAGAGAAGGTGACCGTTGAGGTCGGAGACGCCGGCGTTGTCGAGGCTCTCCAGAATCGCGAGGAAGGCGTTCTTGTAGCTCGGAACGTTGAGCTTGGTGGCGCCGAGGATGAACGCCTGGTCGCGCTCGTCGCCGGAGCCGTCGAGGAGCGTCGCCGCCTCGGCGTCGGTGCGAGCAACGATGATGCCGCCGACCTTCATGATGTCGAGCTGGAACCGTGCGGCATTGAGGCGCTTGATCTGCTCGTCGACCGGCACGAGCACCTTGCCGCCCTGATGACCACACTTCTTGACACCCGGCTTCTGGTCCTCGATGTGGTAGCCGGGAACCCCGACCTCCACGAAGCGGCGCACGAGATTGCGCACGTGGCCGTCGCCGCCGTGGCCGGTGTCGGCATCGGCGATGATGAAGGGCAAGAAGTCGACCTCGGGGGTGCGCTCGCGCTGCTCCTCGCTCATTCGGCTGCGGGCGAACCGCTGGTTCTTGTCGGCCGCGAGCAGCGCCCGGACGATGGGGGCTGCCTCGTCGGGCACCGCGCTCAGCGGGTAGCTGGCGAGGTCGGCGCCCGGATCCTCCGACATCGACCCCTTGGCGGAGGTGGCCCAGCCGCCCAGGTAGATCCCCTCGATACCGGACCGTTTCATGGCAACGGCCTGACCCGGCGAGTACGGGCCGTAGGTGGTGATGCTCTTTCCCTGCGAACGAAGTTCGCGCAGCCGGGAGTGGAACCGCTCGGCGGCGACCCGGGCCACGGTGTAGTCCTGTTCGATGGTTCCCCGCTGCTCCACGACCTGACGGGCGGTGAAGAGCCGAGTTGTCTCAGAGAAGCGTTCCGACGCGAACCAGGCGTCGGTGGCCTCGACTTCCGAATCGAGATCTGCCATGTTTCTTGCCTCTTCTCGCTGGGCGGCGTTCGCGAGATGCAACGTAGGCCAATCCGGCGTGGTTGTCGCCTCTGGTCGATGCCCCGCCGTATCTCCTACCGTCGGTTCTTGCTCCGGCCGGTTGACAGCGGTCCCGGCACCATCCCCGGCTTCGACACGGCCGTTTCGATCAACGCGGGGAGGGCCGCCAGTCGCCGCGTCCGGTGAGGCAGATCGGGTCGCCCGAGCTGCGAGTGAACGGGAACGTCAGGTCGCAGGGGAACACCCAGTCGAGCGTCTGGATGACGTCGGACGACTGGGTCTTGCCCGGAACGATCGACGCCGGGTTCATCGCGTTGTTGTCGATGGGTCCGAGGCTCGCGATCGACGCCTGGATGTCGGCGATGGTCGGGTTGTCCCCGGCGGCGTAGATGGCCCGGGCCATGATGCGCACGATGCCGCACACACTGCCGACCATCCCGAAGGCGGAGTCGCCCGGATCGTCCCAGGCGTGCGACGCACCGCTCGGGCTGTTCTCGGAGTAGACCCGATTGCATTCCGCGGCGAACGGATTGGGCTCGTAGTCGGGTGTCCGCTCCACGCCGGTGTCACGGAAGTCGACCACGATGGCCCCGTTGTAGAGGTTGCCGGCCTCGGGGTTGTTGGCGATCTGACCGGAGACGAGCTCGGCCGCCTGGCTGTTGAAGTCGCTGGCGTAGAACTGGACGTCGCCGGGCTGGAAGCCGCGGCTGACCATCTCGTTGAGATAGCCGGGGGCGGTCAGGATGTTCATGACGTTGAAGAACACGTCGACGTCGGCGTCGACCATGTTCTGCACCGACTCGGGCACCCCGCCCGAGCACACGGTGCCGCCCGCACAGTCGAGTTCGTCGATGACGATCTCGAACCCGGCGTCGAGCAGCGGTTGGACCAGACCCTGCTCGACCGCCTCGTACTGGCCGGGTGTGTTGGGTGCGGCCACGCCGAGCGAGTGGCCCTCGAGAACACCCGAGTCCACGAGGTCCGCCACCAGGAAGCGCAGGCTCTCCTCGAGTGTCGGCGAGAGCGAGATCAATCGGTCCTCGCCGCGCGCCATGAACTCCTCGGTCTGGCCCTGGGTCGAGATGAACGCGGTCTGCTGTTCCTCGACGATGCAGAGGTTGGCCGAGCCCTGGAAGCCGGTGCTGTTCATGATGATCGTGGCGTTGAAGTCCTCGGTCATCGCCAGACACGCCTGGTTCCGGCTCGCCTCGACGGCATCACCGAGCAGGTCGGCCTCGGCGTAGCCGAGGTTGATCTGGCGGCCTCGGATGCCGCCGCACTCGGTGTTGATGTAGTCGACGAAGACCTCGAACATCTCCTTGGGGTCACCGACCGGTACGCCGAAGCCGATGTCGACGGCGTCCTCGAGGCGACTGCGAATGTGGCCGACACGGATCTCGTCGGCGGTGATGCCGGGATCGGTGTCGACCCGGTCCTCGGCCGCGTCGTGCGGCAGACACAAGGCGTCGTACGGGGCGAAGGGATCGCCGGCGCGGTCGTAGCTCTCCTGGAACTCGGCGAAGATGCCGCCGCGGGGATCGTCGTAGATCACGGGCTCGCCGGCCGGGTCCTCGTCGGGCTCCGGCTCCGGATTGGTGGTGTCCTCGGGCTCGGGGTCGGGGTCGGTGGTGTCGTCGGGCTCGGTGGTCTCGGTCTCGGGGTCGGCACCGTCCTCGGCATCCGACTCGCCGCCACACGCCGTGGCCAACAGGCTCAACGACAACGCGATCGCGAACCAACGGAAGAGAAGACGACTCACGGTGACCCCCCAGGTGACCTATTTGCCCGAACGATAACAGAGATGCCTCGCAGGGATAGTGCGTGTGGGTGCTGATGGTCATCGCGCCCTCGGGTCTACCTTCGCAACGTCGGCTTCCTCGGCACGGTCAGGAGATGCTCGCGAGGAAGCGCTGCTCGATGTAGTCGCCGGCGGTGATCGGGCCGTAGCGCGCAGGATCCGCGGCGGAGATGCAGGTGGGCAGCACTTCGATCACGGCGTCCTCGTCAAGGTCGAAGAAGCAGGCGATCGAGTGGCGATCGACGCCGGGCACACCGAGCACTCGGTGCTCGGTGGAGACATACCGATCGTTGGTCCACCGGGACAGGAGGTCACCGACGTTGATGACGAACGCGCCCGGCGTGGGTGGGACGTCGACCCACGAGCCGTCCTTGGCCTTCACCTGAAGGCTGCCCGAGGCGTCCTGGGCGAGGACGGTGACCGCACCCCAGTCGGTGTGGGCGCCGGTACCGAACTCGTTCTCGGCCGCGTCGTCGGGACGGGGAGGGTAGTGGTGGATGCGCAGGGTGCAGATCGGCTGTTGGTGGAACTCGGCGAAGTGGTGCTCGTCGAGGTCGAGCGACAGGGCCATTGCGCCGAGAATGCGTTCGCAGAGTCGCATCGCCTCGTTGTGGTAGCGCTCGATCGGTGCCCGGAAGCTGGGGAGGTCAGGCCACTGGTTGGCGCCGTGCATGCGGCTCGATCCGGCAAACCGTTCGGGGCTGAACGCCCAGGCTTCCTTCAGGTCGGGAGCAGCATCGGCGCCGAGGCGCTGGCTCCCGGGCGGGTCGTAGCCCCGGTCAGGATGCTGATCGTCCCAGGCGGACTTCATCTTCTCGTCGAAGGAAAGGTCGAAGACCTGCCGCGTGGCGGCGAAGGCCGCGTCGATCACCTCGTCGGGGACGCCGTGCCCGGTGACCGACAGGAACCCGATCGTGCGACACGCCTCGCCGATCTCGGCGGCGACGGAGGAGCGGACTCGCGGATCGTCGGAGGTGAGGCCGGCGACGTCGATGACGGGGACGTGGCTCATGACCGCCATTCTGTCGGAACGGCACGTGAGCGCGAGGCGCGGCCCGCAGCAATTGGTGGCGCGAGGGACGGTCGGCTATCCATGGCGCGAAGAGAAGCCGTGAGGAACGAGCCAGTGCCATGACGATGACCGTTGCCCGCCCCGCCGGTTGCCTGCCGCCGGTCGCCATCAGCCAGGTGGTCGACGACGCAGATCACGTCCGCACGATGGCCGAACGCAACGGCCCGTACTTCATGCCCGGCCGCTACCTGGTCGGCGGCGTCCCGGCCGAGGCGGCATCCGACGGCACCATCCTGAAGCACGGCGACGTGCCGCCGGGCATCATCGGCCCGGTGTGGCGCGGCGACTGGGCCACCCACGGCCGGCCCCATATCGAGGGCGCCGACGAGCTGCTGCACTCCGCCGTGTTCATCGAGGCGGCACGGCAGCTCTTCGATGCCGAGATCGTGGTCCCCGAGCAGTTGTTCGTGAACCTGACCGGGCCGCGGGCGGGCGACGGGTTCAGCCACACCGACATCCCCGAGTTCGTCGGCATCGACCGGTCGAACGCGCCGGGCTGGTTCCTGACCGCCATGGGCGTCTCCGGCCAGTTCGAGGACGTCCGCAAGAACATCGCCACCGCGGTGTGCTGGTTCCATCGCGGCGACCGCGGCTACTTCCGCTACTGGCCCGATGGGCGCGACGCGCCGAGCGTGCGCCATGAGGACATGTGGAACACCGGCGTGATGGGCGACAACGACTTCATGCACCATCAGGTCGAGCGGGTCGGTGAACCCGACGCTGCCCCGGTCGAGGGGCTGTCGATCGACTCGCTGCTGGACTTCGACGACCGTGGCTGGGTCGTCACCGACGAGGGCGTCGAGCTGCAACGGCTCGAGGACCGCAACGTGCGTCTCTCGTTGTCGTGGAAAGCCAAGGTCTACGCCGATGGCGCGACGGCGGACGCCGCCCAGTCGGGCGTGGGCGCCATCGACCTGGCCGAGGCGCTCGACCGGTTCGCCGCAGTGGTCGACGAGCCGCTGGCGGCAACAGGGGAGGACGCGCTCGCATCGCCGGCCCTGCGCGACCAGCTGAGTTCGCGATTCACCACATACCGCACCGATCGCACGTAATTTCCTCCGCCCCGGCTCGCCCGGGCGACAGACTGGCGTCGTGAGTTCCTTCGCGCTGGTCGCCGACCGGGTGTCGTTCAGTCGGAGAGACCAGCCGGTGCTCCGCGACATCGACCTGTCGATCGGCCCGCGCACGCGTCTGTGTGTGGCCGGTCCGAACGGCGTGGGAAAGACCACGCTGCTCCACCTGCTCGCTGGGGAACTGGCGCCCGAGGCCGGAGAGGTTCGCCGCCAACCCGACGGGCTGAAGGTGCGACTCGTCCGCCAGGAGCCTGAACGCTCCTCGACGGTCGTCGTTCGCGACGAGCTCGCCCGCATGTGCGGGATCGCCGGGCTCCAGGAGGAGTTCGACGAGGCCACCGCCGAGCTGGCCGCCGGCGCGGAGGGTGCTGCGGATCGCTACGACCGCGCGCTCGGCGACTGGCTCGAGGCCGACGTCGCCGGTTTCGACGCGCGCGTGGACGAGGCCGCCGCCGAGCTCGGTCTCGCGCCGAGTGCGCTGGACCTGCCCACCGCACATCTCTCGGGTGGGCAGGTGAGCCGTGTGGGGCTGGCCGCATTGCTGCTGACCAGCGCCGATGTGACACTCCTCGACGAACCGACCAACAATCTCGACACCAACGGACTGGCGGTGCTCGATGGTTGGATCGAGCGCAATCCCGGCGGGCTGGTGGTCGTCTCCCACGATCGTGGGTTCCTCGAACGCCATGCCCGCAGCGTGTTGGAGCTCGACGAGCATGCCCGCAGCGGGACGCTGTTCGAGGGCGGTTGGCAGGCGTACCTCGACGAGCGAGCCACCGCCGCCGCTCACGAACAGGACCGCTACGCGACCTATGTCAACCAGCGGGACCGGCTGCGTCAGCGCGCCCAGCAGCAACGGGAGTGGGTCGATCGTGGGGCCAGTCGCGCCCGGAAGCGTCCCGCCGACGGGGACAAGATCCGGCGCAGCGCCCAGATCGCGCAGACCGAGAAGCTGGCGGGCAAGGCCCGGGCCACCGAACAGGCCATCGACCGCCTCGAAACGGTCGACAAGCCGTGGGAAGGGTGGGACCTCCGCTTCACGGTGAACGAGGCGCCGCGCAGTGCCACGGTGGTGGCGACGTTCGACGGTCTCGTGATCCGCCGCGGGACATTCGTGCTCGGGCCGCTCGACGACGAGATCCGCTACGGCGAACGCGTCGGGCTCGCCGGCCCCAACGGGTCGGGCAAGAGTTCACTCATCGACGTGCTGCTGGGCCGACGGTCGGCGGCGGACGGTTCGTGCCGGCTCGGACCGAACGTCGTCGTCGGTGAACTCGGGCAGCGGCGCGACGAGTTCTCCCGGGGCGATCGGAGCGTGCTCGACGTGATCACCGGCTCCACGTCGTTGCTCGATCAGGACGCCCGGTCGGTGATGGCGAAGTTCGGCCTCGACCACGACGCGATGCAGCGACCGGCCGAGTCGTTGTCGCCCGGCGAACGCACGCGGGCCACGCTGGCGATGTTCCAGGCGCAGGGTGTCAATCTCCTGGTCCTCGACGAGCCCACGAACCATCTCGACCTCCCTGCCATCGAACAACTCGAATCCGCCCTCGAGCACTACGGCGGAACCCTGCTGCTCGTGTCGCACGACGAGCGGTTGCTCGAGAACGTGGCGCTCGATCGCACCATCACGCTCCCGGACCCTGCTCGCCCGGACCCTGCTGGCTGAGCGTCACGACGTTGAGCGGTCCTCGCCGGACCGTGGCCGTGGCGTCGTGGCGGCGGCCGCCGTACCAGACGGCGGCTCGGTCGTCGGCCTCGAGGTTCTTGACCCACTGGGAGTTGCCCCGCACGGTCGAGACGAGCACACGACCGCCCAGCCGGAAGCCGAGCACCGGTACCTCGCGGGGCTTGCCGCTCACCCGGCCCGTACTCTCGAGCACCACCGCACCGAGCCCGATCGGCAGCGGTGAGCCCAGACCGGCCTTGACGAGCGGCTTCACGACCCGGTTCAGTCGTCGGAAGATCGCCTGTTGGGGGTTCTCGGGCATGCCCAAGTCAACCAGCATTCAGCGGAATTCGGGCTCGTCCCACCACGGGAACCACTCGGGCATGTCCGACGATGGCGACAGCCGATAGTTCGGTTCGCGCTTCTCGAGGAACGATTCGACGCCCTCGCGGGCGTCGGCGGTGCCGCCCATGTACTGCACGCCCCGGCTGTCCAGCTTGTGCGCCTCCATCGGGTGATCGGCGCCCAACAGGCGCCACATCATGTGGCGGGTGAGCGTCACCGACACCGCGCTGGTGTTGGCGGCGATCTTCTCGGCGAGCGCTCGCGCCGTCGGCATCAGCTCGTCGGCCGGAACCACGGACCGCACGAGGCCGCCGTCGAGCGCCTCGGCCGCGTCGAACACCTCGCCCGTGTAGCACCACTCGGTGGCCCGGCTGATGCCGACAACCCGGGGCAGGAACCACGATGAGCACGCCTCGGGGACGATGCCCCGGCGGGCGAAGACGAACCCGAAGCGGGCATCCACGCTGGCGATACGGATGTCCATCGGCAGGGTCGAGGTGACGCCCACGCCCACCGCTGCACCATTGATGGCGGCGATCGTGGGTTTCAGGCAGTCGTAGATCCGCAGGCTCACGAGGCCACCGACGTCGCGATGGACGCGGTCGGACGCGGGCGAATCCGCGTCGGCGAGGTCGTGGCTGCCGCTGTCGAAGGTCCCGCCGCCGCCGCTGAGGTCGGCGCCGGCGCAGTACGCCCGCCCCGCGCCGGTGAAGACGATGGCCCGCACCCCGTCGTCGGCATCGGCGCGATCGAGCGCGTCGATGAGTTCGGCTCCCATGGTCGTGGTGAACGCGTTGAGGCGATCGGGCCGGTTCAGCGTGATCGTCAGGACACGGTTCTCGACCTCGTAGAGAAGCGTCTCGTAGTCGGGGCTCATCGCAGCGACTCGAACGGCACGACCGCACACGTCGGCGCGATGTCGGTGACGATCTGGTTGTAGCGCAGCCCCATGGTGCCGTGCCGGTGGTGGGCGGTGTCCATCCAGTTGCCGACGCCGGGATCGGTGTCGGCCACGATGATGCGACAGGTGCCGTCGTCCTCGTAGGTGGCCGTGTGCTTGTTGGTGGTGACCTGAAGGTACCGGTAGTCGAGTGACTCCTCCCAGATGTTGTTCAGCTGGAAGTTCCAGTAGTACGCGTCGATCTTCGGCACGGTGACGACCAGGGCCTCGCCGGGTTCCAGGGTCCAGTAGCCGTGACGGAAGAGCTGGTTGGGGTCGCCCCAGCCGCCGGCCTGGTCCTCGTCGGGCAGGAACTCGAGCGTGTTCGGACGGGGCAGGAAGTAGTCGTTGAGCCAGGTCAGAAACCGTTGCGCCACGCCGTGCACGAAGAGGCCACTCATCGCCAGACCCCCGGCGAGGTCGGCGGGGGAGAAGGGCTCCGGGAGGGGAGTGGTCGGGTCCAGACACTCGATCGAAAGGTCGGCCGGGCGTTCGGTCGTGCGGTCCAGGTAGAACTGGCGGAGGATGAGAATCGTCGTCAGCTCGGACATCTCCAGCCAGCGCTGACCCTTGGCCAACTCCGGCTCCTCGACACTCGCGATGATGTCGATCGTCCCCGTCGGGTCGGGGTCGTTGTCGGTGACCAGCCCCTGGTTCTTCGCCTGCGCGGCGCCCACGCCGTAGCCGCCCGAGTAGGCACCGATGCTGAGGTAGTTGACGGTGCCGCGCGTGCCGGTGATGCGATACCGGTGGCGGGGGCTGATCTCGACCCGCTGATAGAACGCGTCGGGGTTGTCGCAGCCGATCTTCAGCATGTGGGGGAGAGGGTTGACGGCGGGGAAGGAGGTGTTCGACGCCTCGATGAACGAATCGAGGCCACCCCTGGTGAGGCGGCTGAGATAGCGGAATCCCTCGACCCGGTCGAGATCGTCGGACGAGTTGTCGACGATCATCTGCCCTGCCGCCTTCAGCGAGTCGCAGAAGTCGGCCCAGGCCCGGCCCGAGACCGCGGCCTCTCGTTGTTCCTCTGGTGTCGGTCGTGGCATTGCCGTCTCCCTGATCTGGACGGCTAGCGTCGCGCAGATGTACGGCTCCGGAAAAAAGCGCCTCGAGATCGTCGGCCTCGTCCTCGTGCTGTCGCTGCTCGCCATCGCGTGCGGCGACGACGACGGTGATGATGCCGCCCCCGCCGATGACGAGTCGACGACGACCGAGTCACCGACGACGACCGAGTCACCGACAACCCCCACGACGCCCACCACCACGGCTCCCACGACCACGGCGGCGCCGACGTCGACGGTCGTCGAGCGGGACTTCTCGGCGATCTCCCCGATCGTCGAGGCATTCGTCGCCGAACACGGGCTCAACGGCGCCGGCCTCGTCGTCGTCGATCGCGACGATGGTGTCGTGCACGAGGACTACTGGGGCGAGTTCGATGCCGACCGCATCTCTCTCATTGCATCGTCGTCCAAGATGATCACCGCCGGGGTGCTCCTCCATCTCGCCGACGAGGGCCTCCTCGACATCGATGCGCCGGTGGCGGATGCCGTCGAATGGGGTGACGGCAACCCGGACATCACCCCGGCCCAACTCGTCTCGAACAGCTCCGGGCTGGTCGGGCTCGGGCCCGACTTCGGGTATGCGCCCTACCTCTGTCAGTTCTCGCCCAACGGCACCCTCCAGGAATGCGGCGAATCGATCTTCACCACCACCGCCGACGATGCCGACGTGATCGCGCCCGACACCGAGTTCCGCTACGGCGGTGCGCAGTGGCAGGTGGCCGGGGCGGTCGCCGAAGCGGTCTCCGGCACTTCGTGGGCCGAGCTGATCGACGAGATCTACGTCGAGCCGTGCGGGCTCGAGACGCTGGGCTACAACAACCACTTCGCCCAGATCGGGTCGGCGGGTCTGACGTATCCGAGCGAGTTCGACGCCGATCCGTCGACGCTCGCCGCCGTCGACAATCCGAACATGGAGGGCGGGGCCTACAGCACCCCCGGCGACTACGCGAAGTTGCTCCTGATGCATCTTCGCGACGGCATGTGCGGCGACACACAGGTGCTGAGTCCCGAGGCCCTCGACCGGCTCCACTCGGACCGAGTGGCTGCCGTCTACGAGGGCGAGGCAGCCGAGGCCAACCCGGGCTACGGCATGGGCTGGTGGGTCGACCGGGAGAGCGGTGTCATCAGCGACGCCGGAGCCTACGGGTCATTCCCATGGCTCGACCTCGACAACGGGTTCGGCGCCTATCTGGTGATCGAGGAGAACTCCGCGCTCGGTGGGCAGTTGGCGGCCCTCCTCCAGGATCCGGTCGAGGCCGCCGTCCTCGGCTGACCCGGCTGGTACGGTCGCCCCATGTCGACCGTCTTCGTCCATGGCGTACCCGAGACCCCGGTGATCTGGGACCCGCTGATCGATGCACTGGGCGTCGACGACCCCATCTGCCTGCGGCTGCCGGGATTCGGAAGCGCACTGTCGGCCGGCTTCGAACCGACCATGGACGGCTACGCGACCTGGCTCCACGAGGAGTTGGCGGCGATCGACGGTTCGATCGATCTCGTCACCCACGACTGGGGGGCGTTGCTCGCCACCCGCGTGAACGCCCAGCACCCCGCGCTCGTGCGGTCGTGGGTGACCGACATGGGCAACCTGGATGACGACTTCGAGTGGCACGACACGGCTCGCACGTGGCAGACGCCGGGTGACGGCGAGGCATTCATGGACGGCATCACCGCCCTCTCCGACGACGAGCGCGCCGAGTTGCTCGCCGGGCTGGGAATCGAGTCGGTGACCGCGGCCGAACTCAGTCCGGAGGTCGACGCGACGATGGGCGCCGCGATCCTGTCGCTCTACCGATCGGCCACCCGGATCGGTGTCGAGTGGGGCCCGGGAATCGACGACATCGTCGTGCCCACGCTGGCGATCCAGGCCGGCCTCGATCCGTTCAGGTCACCCGGCGCAGCCGCGGCGTTCGCCGCCCGCACCGGCGCGATCGACGCCACGCTGGCCGAGGCCGGACACTGGTGGATGACCACCCATGCCGACGAGGCCGCCGCCGCGATCCGCGAGTTCTGGGCGTCGCTCTAGGCCACGCGCATGATGGTCAGTCGGCCGCGTCGATCGCGTACTGGCGGGCCGTGGTGTAGTCGGCCTTCCCGTTCGGTGCCCGGGGCACCTGATCGACGAACACGACCGTCTTCGGTGCCTTGTAGCGGGCGAGTTCGGTCTTCACCGACTCGATGATCGTCGTGGCGTCCACCGTGCTGCCCGCCGACCGGCTCGCCACCGCGGTGACGGCCTGGCCGAACCGCTCGTCGTCGATCCCGACGACGAGGCAGTCGAGTACGCCCTCGACCCGCTTGACCGCTTCCTCGACCTCTTCGGGGAAGATCTTCTCGCCCCCGGAGTTGATCACCTGGCTTCCCCGGCCGAGCAGGATGAGTGACCCGTCGGCCGCCACCATCGCGAGGTCGCCGGGGAACGAGTAGCGCTGGCCGTCGATGACGCGGAACGTCTTCGCCGACTTCTCTTGGTCCTTGTAGTAGCCGAGCGGCACGTTGCCGCCGGCGGCGACCATGCCGACCTCGCCCGAACCGGGTTCGACGAGTCGGCCGTCGTCGGTGAACACCTTGGTGGTCGGTGCCTGCGTGAAGCTGCCCGTCTCGGTCTCCACGCCCTTCATGGTGATCTGGGTGCCCATCGAGCCCTCGGTGGAGCCCATGACGTCGATCAGCATGGCCTGCTCGATGCGCTCGAGCAGCTGCTGCTTCACCTCCGAGGTCCACATCACACCGGACGACTGGATGATGGCGAGCGACGAGAGGTCGTAGCGGCCGCCATCGGGTCGCCCCTCGTCGATCGCGACGATGAGCGGCTTGGCGAAGCTGTCGCCCACGATCGTGACCGAACTCACCCGGTGACGCTCGATCGCCTCGAGCACCTCGTGGGCGTCGAGGCTGCGGTTGGTGAGCGTGATCACGTGGGACCCGATCAGGTGCGGGATGAAGCACCCGAGCCACAGGCCGGTGCCGTGCATGAGGGGCGCACACGGCAATGACACCATGGAGCCGTCGGTGCCGACGGCTGCGTCCACCACGTCCTCGGCGCCCGACGGCGGGGCCAGACCGAGGATCGGGAACGCCGAGTTGCTGAGCCCGGCGGTCAGGCCGCCCATGGCGTACATGACGCCCTTGGGCATTCCGGTGGTGCCGCCGGTGTAGAGCATGTAGGTGTCCTCCTCGGCCCGCTCGATGCGCGGCATCGGCTCATGGTTGGCGATCACCTCCTCGTAACGCCGGGCGGTGGCGACCTGACCGGCGCCGCCGTCGTCGACCTCGATCACGAGCTTCAGATCGGGCAGGCGATCGATGACGCTGGCAACCCGATCGCCGAGCGACGAGTGGAACACGAGCGCCTCGGCGTCGGAGTTGTCGAGCAGGTAGCGCAACTCCGCGTCGATGTAGCGATAGTTGATGTTGATCGGGACGCCCCGCATCTTCATCGCCGCGAACTGCGCCTCCATGTACTCGTTCGAGTTGTACATGAAGAGTCCGACCTTGGCATCGGGCCCCAGTCCGGCCGCGTCATAGGCGGCGGCGATTCGGGCCGCGCGGTCCTCGTACTCCGCCCAGCTGCGGGTGACCGCGCCGTGTGTGATCGCGGGCCGATCGCCGACCCGATCCGCGATCGATTCCCAGATGGTCGCGAAGTGCATTTCCATGGCTGCGGAGTATACGCACGGCCCATCCGCCGGCTGAGGGGCCGTAGGCTGAGCGGGTGACCGATGCCGTGATCGAAACGTTTCCCCTCGGCGCCCAGTGGCCGACGATCGACCCGTTCCTCTTCGTCGCCCACCACCACGACATGTACCCGTCGGGCAACGGCGAACTCGGGCCCGATGCATCGCTCGGCGGTCGCGCCATCGGCCAGGACTTCTCCGGCCTCGATGGCTGGAGCATGTACCACGGCAGCCAGGTACCGGGTTTCCCGCAACACCCGCATCGGGGGTTCGAGACCATCACCTATGTGCGTCAGGGGCTCATCGACCACGCAGACTCGCTGGGGGCGACGGCCCGCTTCGGGCGGGGCGACACCCAGTGGATGACGGCCGGCGCCGGTGTCCAGCATGCCGAGATGTTTCCGCTGACCCGCACCGATCAGCCCAACCCGCTCGAGCTGTTCCAGATCTGGCTCAACCTTCCTGCGGCCGACAAGATGGTCGAGCCCTACTTCACGATGTTGTGGAGCGAGGGCACTCCTCGTCACGTGGTCGCGGACGATCACGGTCGCACCACTGAGGTGACGATCATCGCCGGCCGTCTGGGCGACGAGGCCGGACCGCCACCGCCCCCCGACTCCTGGGCATCGAAGGAGGTGGCCGACGTGGCCATCTGGCACCTGTCGCTGGAGCCCGACGCACACTGGACGTTGCCGGCGGCCGTCGGCGACGACACGCAGCGCGTCCTCTACGCGTTCGAGGGATCGTCGATCACGATCGATGATCTCGACCCGTTGCCCGCCGGCACCGGGGCCCACATCCACGCCGATCGTGATCTCGCGCTCACCGCGGGTGCCGGCGGCATCGACTGCATGATCCTGCAGGGTCGCCCGATCGCCGAACCGGTGGCCCGCTACGGCCCGTTCGTGATGAACACCGAGGACGAGATCCGCGAGGCCTACGCCGACTACCAGGCCACCCGGTTCGGCGGTTGGCCGTGGCCGTCACCGGCCCCCGATCACGGCGCCGACGCCGATCGATTCGCCATCCACGCCGACGGCCGACGAGAAGACGTCAGCTGAGCAATCGCTCGTCGAAGAACTCGGCGATGCCGCCCTCCTCGAGGAGTGGTGAGTGACCGCCCTCGTCGACGACGACGACCTGAGCCGGCGAGCCGGCGGCCTCCAGGTGCGCCTGGAGCCGGTGGGCCTGGTCGACATCGACGATGTGGTCGTTCGCTGCGTGGACCACGAGGAGATCGGCCGGGCCGGGGTCGAGGCGGGCGGGGCTCGCCGCCGAGGCACGGGCCTCGCACGTCGCCGGCGACGAGGTGCAGCCGAGGAGGTCCTGTACCGCGACGACGACGTCGGGTCCCCGGTTGCCGTCGAAGAACGGCACCGCGGGATCGAGCAGCGCGACGAAGTCGGTGGGTGCCCCGGCGATGGCGATGGCGGCGACGCGGAGGTCGGCATCGACACCACCCGCGTGACCGACCATCGCGGCGAGGTGGCCTCCGGCCGAGAAGCCGTAGATCCCCATACGGTCGACGTCGAGGTCCCACTCGGTTTGACCGGTTCGGATTCGCCGTACCGCCGCGATCGCGTCGTCGACGGAGTCGTTCACGGTGTCCGGATCGTCGGCATAGCGATAGTTCACCGAGACGACGGCGTAGCCCCGTTCGGTCCAATCCCAGACCGGCATCGACGCCGCCTTGTCACCGTGCACCCATCCGCCGGGATGGAACCAGATGACGGTGGGATGGGGCCCCGCGCCCTCCGGGACGTAGACATCGAAGCGGTTGCGGTCGTGCGGGCCGTAGGCGACGTCGGCGAACCGCGTGGCGCCGACCTCGGCGGGGGTGAGGGCGACCGGCGTCGGATCGCGCATCCACCACAGCGTGCCGATCGCCGTGATCAACAGCGCGACGAGCACACCGATCCTGATCGGGCGGGTCATCACGCCCAGCGGTGCTTCAGCCGCAGCGCGGGTCGCTCGATCAGCCAGTGCGAGATGACGACCGCGATGGCGGTGCCCACGATGATGCGGATCCGGCCGTCGAGGTCGGGCGCGATCGCCGCGGTGATGCGGAACATCGGAATGTGCCAGAGATAGATGGCGTACGACGACCGGCCGATCTGGCGCATCGGGGCCCAGGTGAGCGGTGTGGGCCGGGCGTCGGCCACTGCGCCGACGATGACTGCGGCCGACACGGCGGCGATCGGCGCGTAGCCGAGGCCGGCGTGAAGCGGGCCGAACCGATCGGGGATGAACGAGATCGCGAGGATGCCGCCCACACCGATCATGGTGAGTTGGCGGCCGAGGTCCTGACCGACGCGAGCGATCAGATCGACCGACGCCCCCAACCAGGCGCCGAAGAACAGGAGCACGGCGCCGTGGGAGTGGGTGGCGAAGTAGATGTCGAAGCCGGAGGCGCCGTTCCAGTGGCGCCAGGTGGTGACGAGGGCCAGCACGACGGCGAGCGTTCCCGCCACCCATCGGACCGTCCGCAGGCCCCGACGAAGCAGGAGGACCGCGATCACCGGCCACACCACGTAGAACTGCTCCTCGACGCTGAGGGACCACAGGTGCTTGAACGGCCCGCTGTGGCTTCCGGTCACGACGTCGTGCCAGTTGGCGACGTACGACACCGCCCACAGGCTCCGTTCGGTGAGGTCGCGTTCGAGGATCGGCATCTCGAGCAGTGCCGCCGCGAGCCAGACTCCGGCGACGAGTCCGAAGAGCGCGGGAAGCAGGCGCAGGCCCCGCCGGATGTAGAAGTTCTTCATCGACACGCCACCGCGGCGGTGGTGTTCGTCGATCAGCAGCCGGGTGATGAGGAACCCGCTGAGGGTGAAGAACACGTCCACGCCGACGAAGCCGCCGTAGAAGCTGAACCAGCCGCCGTGGTAGAAGACGACCACGATGACGGCGATGGCGCGGATGCCGTCGAGGCCGGGGACGAAGCCCATCGGCACCCACTGGTCGCCGGGCGTGCGCGGCGCGCTCTGACGGCGAGTGGTGGACGTCACCCTTGTCGTATCGGCACGTCCCGCCTCGCATTCAGTCCTGCGTGAGATGCTGGAATGGTGATGAGCATCGGACTTCTGCTGTATCGCGAGTTCGATGGCGGGCTCCGGGTGCTGCTCGCCCACCTGGGCGGGCCGTTCTGGGCGTCGAAGGATGCACACGCTTGGACCGTGCCGAAGGGGCTCGAGGAGACACTCGATTCGGACCTCCTGGCCGTTGCCGAACGCGAGTTCGCCGAGGAGATGGGCCGCCCGGCACCGCCCGGTCCGACGATCGATCTCGGGATCGTGAAGGCCGGCCGCAAGACCAATCGCATCTACGCACGAGCGGCCGACTTCGACGCGTCGCAGATCCTCAGCAACACCTTCACGCTCGAGTGGCCACCACGGTCCGGGAAGGTCGAGGAGTTCCCCGAGGTCGACCGGGCCGAGTGGTTCCCGCTCGACATCGCGCGGACGAAGCTGGTCAAGGGGATGCTGCCGTTCCTCGAACGGCTGGAAGCAGCTATCGGCGAGGGGTGATCACCACGAGGTCGGTCGGTGGTTGCCGTTCGGCATCGGGAAGCACGGTCACGAGTCGGCGGCGGCCGACGACCTGGGCGAGGAGGCGGGTGCCGTCGGGCGTGACGGCGATGCCCTTGGCCCGCAGCGTCGAGGCCGGAAGGGACTCGATCATCGTCTCGAAATCGGCACGCTCGATGGGTTGGGGCACAGGTTGGGTGTGCACGTCGTGGGCATCGAACAGTTCGGGTGGGGGAGTGTCGGCCACACCCCCGGGGCGACGGGTGCCGAGGTCGAGGAACGACGCGGTGGCGACGGCATCGGCGGCGTCGAGGATCGGTACCGCCGGCGCGAGTTCGGCCAACGCCGTCTCGGTCGCACGGCGATCGTCGGCCGATGCGAGGTCGAGCTTCGACAGCACGAAGAGATCGGCGGCTTCGATCTGTCGGCGCACCGACGGCCCGGTGGCCGGGTCCTCGAGCCGTTCGACGAACTGCTCGCTGTCGACGAGAACGACCACACCGTCGAGCCGGAAGCCGTCGCTGCCGGCCCACGGGGCCACCCGGTCCGGGTCGGCGACACCGCTCAGCTCGAGGATGACGTGATCGGGTGGCTCCGGGCGCGCCCGCAGGTCATCGAAGGCGGCGGCCAGGCCGCCGGCGAGGCTGCAGCAGACGCAACCGTCGGTGAGTTCGATGGTGTCGCCGTGGCGCTTCCGGACCAGCGACGCGTCGATGTTGACCGCGCCGACGTCGTTGACGAGCACCGCGATGGGGCGGTCGGTCTTCGCGAGCACGGCGTTGATCACGGTCGTCTTGCCCGCGCCCAGGTAGCCCCCCAGGAGGGTGACCGGCACCCGGCGACCGTCCCACGGCGCGACGGTGTCTGTGTAGGGGTCGTCCATCAACCCGAGGCGGCCAGCGCGGCACGCACGTCGACGTCCACGCCCGTCTCCTCGGCCGCGGCGCGCCACAGTGCCTTCACTGCGTCGTCGCTGCCGGGACGGACGAGCGGCTTGCGCACGGGAGGCCCGCTGGTCACGAAGAGCGGACCGTAGAAGCCGCCGCCCGGCGCGTCGGGGTCGGTGGCGGCCCGCAGCTGGCTGAGTGCTCCCCGGTCCGTCGACATGCCCGTGAACTTCACCAGACTCTCGGACATCGCGCCCATCAGGCCGGCGCCGCCATGGGCCTGTGTGGTGGTCTGGAGGTCGGAGTTCGTCAGACCGGGATGGGCTGACAGCGCCGATGCCGCCACCCCGGCCTGGTCGAACTGGGCCTGGAGCCCGACGGCCAGGTGCCGCATGGCGAGCTTGGTCTGGCCGTACATCCGCCATTCGTCGAACTTCTCGCGCATGTGGGGGTCGTCGGGGTCGACGGCTCGGCCCATGTGCTGCGCAGCACTCGACAGCGTCACGACCCGAGCCCCGGGCGTGGCGACGACCAACGGAAGCAGGTGTGCGAGCAGGGCCCAGTGACCGAGGACGTTGATGCCCATCTGCGTGTCGAAGCCGTCGTCGGTGGTCCCCTGCGGCAGCGCCATCACGCCGGCGTTGCACATGAGGATGTCGAGTCGGTCGTGGGCGGCCGTGATCTGGTCGGCCGCGGCGGCGACCGAGGCCAGCGACCCGAGGTCGAGTTCGACGATCTCCAGCGAGGCGTCGGGGTGGAGGAACAGGATCTCGGCGTGGGCCTTTGCCGCCTTGGCCTGGTCTCGAGCGGCCATGACGACGTGCGCGCCCTTGCCGGCGAGCGCCATGGCCGACGCGAGGCCGAGTCCGCCGTTGGCGCCGGTGATCACTGCGACCCTGCCGGTTTGATCGGGGATGTCGTTGACGTTCCAGCTCATGGGACCACGCTAGGGCTCTAGGCTCCTTCTCATGACCGAGACGCGTCGCAGGTACTCGAGCGAGGAATTGCTCACCGACCACGACTACGCCGCTCCGCACACAGTGCTGGGGCAGCGGCTGCACGGCGGGATGTTGGCCGACGGCACGTACCAACCGCCGAGGGCGCTGGTGCGCGAGCCGGCCCTGGCGGCATGGGAGACGGCCCTGAGGGACCGCGGCGGCGAGCCGTTCGGCGCGTCGGCGGCGCTGCTCGAGGGGCTACGAGTCCCGACTGCGGCCCAACAGTCGGTGTTGCTGCGCAACGGACTCGGACTCTCCTTCTGGAACTCCCTCACGATCATCGGGAAGATCGAGGCCCGGGGCCGCTTGCTGGCCGAGATGGAGTTTCCCGACCTTCAGGACTACATCGTCGACGACATCTCGGAGATGGCGATCGGTCACCTCAACCGTGGACTGCTCCTCGCCCACGGCCTCGACGAAGGCGGCCTGCCCGAGCAGGGGATCGGCGGCCACGACGCGATGTGGTTCGCGGCCCGGGATCTGGCCTTCGGACCCGATGCCTTTCCGGATGTGGACCCGCCCGAGAACATCGGTCGCGAGGATGCCGGCGTCCGTCACGTTCCCGAGATCGCAGCCCCCGTCGAGGGCATGGTCTCGTTCCTCGCCAACCTGCTGATCATCGAGTTCCGAGCCGAGCTCGGCTTCGCCGACTCCCAGGAGATCCTTCGGACCCCCGACCTCTTCGTCGACCGGCGTGAGGACGCAGAGCTCGCCGCCGAGATCGTCGAACGCATCCGAACCGACGAATCGATCCACGTCCGCTCGCTCAACCTCTACCTGGGTGAGATGCGGTCGGTGTCGTTCTCGACGCTCGACGGCGGCACGGTCTCGGGGGCAGAGCTCATCGACCGATTCTGGGGTGGTCTCGTGCAGTGGGCGACCGTCGATCAACCGGCGCTCGTCGCCGAGGAGTCACGCCGGATGCTGCTCGAGCGCATCGCCGCGCACGCTGAACCGGGTCGGGTGCTGGCCGAGTTCGACGCCGCTGCCTGAACGCTTCAGTTGGGGCGTTGCCAGGCCCGGCGCAGCTCGGCCGAGTGGCCTCGGATCTCGCCGACGGCGTCGCAGAGGCAGTCGACGAAGGCCGGGTCGGGAACAAACCGCACGCCGTAGAGAAGGGTGTTGTCCTCGCCCTCGCGGCAGTGGCGAACGACAGCCGTGCCCTCGTGGCCGCGAAACCGCACCGTGATGCGGTCGCCGACGGCGTGTTCGTGCGTGCTCTCGACTTGGACGAGCGCGCCCTCGAGCGAGATGTCGCGGATCGTGGCCGGCGCGCTGACCTCTTCCTTCTTCCAGAGGTTGCGGTTCATCCGCACGTCCCAGGTGAGGTCGAGGTTGATGACCGATTCGTGGCGGGGGAGGAGCCGATCGATCTGGTTGGCGCTTGTTACCATAGCCCGCCACGGTATTGCCGGCCGTGGCGATCAGTAAGGGTCGAACGGCCCATCGTGGTCGTGGCGCCGGCCGAAAACAGCTCCTGCGCTACGATGCGCGGCGCCGAGTGAAAGGTCGCCGAATGCCCATCATCCACACGAGTCCGTTGCCCGATGTCGAGATTCCGGTGATACCGATCACCGAGTTCGTCCTTCGCAAGACCGCGTCGCATCCCGATGCCGTCGCCATCACCGACGGCGGCTCGTCGTCCTACACCTTCGACGCGCTGCGCGAGGCCATCCATCGCATGGCGGGCGGACTCCAGGCCCGCGGATTCGGCCCCGGCTCCGTGCTCGGGATCATGGCGCCCAACGTGCCCGAATACGCCGTCGCGTTCCACGCCGTGGCGGTCGCCGGCGGCACGATCACCACGATCAACCCCACCTATGGTGCCGAGGAGGTCCGTTTTCAACTCCAGGACGCGGGTGCGACCTTGCTGCTGACCGTGCCGATGTTCGTCGACGTGGCTCGCACCGCGATGGAGGGCACCGAGGTCACCGACCTCTACGTGATGGGTGAGGCCGAAGGCGCCACCCCGATGGCAACGCTGATCGGCGAGGCGATCGAGCAGGTGGAGGTCGATCCGATGACCGACGTCGTCGTCCTGCCCTACTCGTCGGGCACCACCGGGTTGCCCAAGGGCGTCATGCTCACCCACTACAACCTGGTCGCCAACATCGCACAGATGGAGCACGTGCTCGAGTACGGGGAAGGCGAGGCCGGGCTGGCTGCGTTGCCGTTCTTCCACATCTACGGGATGCAGGTCCTGATGAACGGGCTCATCGCCAACGGCGTCCGTGTGGTCACCATGCCTCGGTTCGACATGGCCGACGCGCTGGCCCTGGTGCAGTCCGAGAAGATCACTCGCTTCTTCGCGGTGCCCCCGATGGTGCTCGGCCTGGCCAAGCTGCCCGACGTCGACAACTACGACCTCTCGTCCCTCAAGCAGGTTTTCTCGGGGGCGGCTCCCCTGGGTGCCGAACTCGCGCAGGAGGCGGCGGCGCGTATCGGTTGTGAGGTCGTGCAGGGCTACGGCATGACCGAGCTCAGCCCTGTCTCCCATGCCTCGGTCGAGGGCAAGGCCCGCCCGGGCACCAGTGGCGTTGCGATCTCCAACGTCGAGTGTCGGATCGTCGACCCCGTGTCGGGCGAGGACCAGCCGGCGAACGAGCGCGGCGAGCTCTGGGTCCGCGGACCGATGGTGATGGCGGGCTACCTCAACAACGCCGAGGCGACGGCGGCGACGATCGACGCCGACGGTTGGCTCCACACCGGCGATGTCGCCATCATCGACGACGACGGCAACTATTCGATCGTCGATCGCATCAAGGAACTCATCAAGTACAACGGCTTCCAGGTGCCGCCGGCCGAGCTCGAAGGGCTGCTGATCACCCACCCGGCCATCGCCGACGTCGCGGTGATCGGCGTGCCCGACGACGCGGCCGGCGAGCTGCCCAAGGCGTTCGTCACCCTCGCCCCGGGCGCCTCGCTCACCCTCGACGAGGTACAGGAGTTCGTCGGCGAACACTTCGTGAGCTACAAGCAGATCCGCCTGCTCGAGACGATCGACACGATCCCGAAGAGCGCGTCGGGCAAGATCCTGCGCCGCGAGCTTCGCGACCGGGAGAACTGATCGACGTCGTCGGCGCTCGGCGCCTGGTCACTCCCGACGGGATCCGCGAGGACTCGGCGGTCCACATCGAGGGCGGGCGCATCGTGGCGGTCGAACCCTGCCGGGGCGCGCCCGACGTGGCGCTGCTTTCGCCCGGGTTCATCGACCTCCAGGTCAACGGCCACGACGACGTCGACGTGGCGACCGCCGATGCGACGGGATGGGCGCGACTGCGCCGGCTCGTGCGCGGGCAGGGGGTCACCTCGTGGCTGCCGACCCTGATCTCGGCGCCGCCGTCGGTGCTGGCCCGGCGCCTGGTCGACGGAGCGTGGACGACCGAATCCGGTGACGGCCCCGACACGCTCGGGCTCCACCTCGAAGGTCCCTACCTCGGCGAAGCGCTCGGCGCCCACCCCGACCTCCGCCATGAACCGATCGACACGGCCTGGCTCGCCGAACTGCCCTCGTGGGTGCGGCTGATGACGATCGGCCCGGAGCGTGCCGGCGCCCCTGAGGCGATCGCCCGGCTGACCGCTCGGGGCATCGTCTGCTCTCTCGGCCACACGACCGCCGACGCGGCCCGGACCGAGGCCGCGGTAGAGGCAGGTGCATCGCTGTTCACCCATGCTTTCAACGCATCGGGCCGGCTGCATCACCGCGAGCCGGGTGCGCTGGGCGTCGCGCTCAGCGACGACCGGCTGTGTGTCTCGCTGATCGCCGACGGCATCCACGTCGACCCTCGGGTCCTGCGGATTGCGTGGCGGGCGAAGGGACCGAGCCGAGTCGTCCTGGTGACCGACGCGACCGCGTGGCGGGCCGGACGCCTCGCCGACGCGGGAGTCGAACTGGTCGACGGCGCGCCCCGGTTGCCCGACGGCACCCTTGCCGGCAGTGCACTGCGGATGGACGAGGCCGTGCGCTACTGCGTCGGGGTCGTCGGTGTCGATCTGTTCGATGCGCTGGCGGCAGCCTCGGCCAACCCGGCCCGCGTGCTCGGTCTCGACGACCGGGGGTCGATCACCCCCGGCCGTCGCGCTGATCTCGTCGCGTTGACCGATGACCTCCAGGTCGAGCGGACCTGGGTGGCCGGCGTGGCCGGATGAGGGGTCAGCCGGCGGGGCTCGGATAGTCGGGCGGATCCTCCGAGGCCGGTCGCGTCACGTACCGATCGACGGCTCCTTCCGGGACGAACACGTTCGGATCGGTGTCGGGCCACGCTCCCGGCAGGTACCGGGTGCCGCCGTCGACGTACTGGTAGATGCCGGGGCCCTCCCGGTCGAGTTCGTCGACGCCCACGGTTTCGGGATCCCACCACACCTCCGAGACGTCGTCGATGCCGTTGAGGTCGGGGAGGATCTCGTCGGGCCAGAGCCCCTTGTCGCTGCCGAACGAGATCGACGGTGCGGTGATCGCCCCCCGCCGCGTCGGCGGCGCGTTCAGCATCGCGTCGGCGAAGTTCTCGTGGGTGAGGTCGGGCCCGACGCCTTGCAGCAGGGCGTACGTGAGCGACGCCTGCCACTGGATCCCGATCGTGTCCCCGGCGGGCGGCGCTTCTCCGTGGAACCAGTCGTAGAGGAAGTAGTTGCCACCCACCTCGCGGGCGATGGGCACCGACGTGTTGCTCATGCCGAATGCGTGGGCCCATTGCTCCTGGTCGTAGGTGCGGCCGAACACCGACGTGTCGACCAGTGCCGTACCCGACAGGATCCACTCTGGGAAGTACTCCTGCTCGGTCGCGGCCAGTGTGAAGTCGCGCGGTGCGATCGGGTCACCGGCGAACACGATGCTCGTGACTCCGGCGCTCTTCAGCGAGGCGATGATGGTCGTGGCCTGCTCCTGGAGCGTCAACGGGTCGAGCTCGTAGGGGATCAGCGGATCGAGAGTGACGCCATAGTCATCGGCCAGCGCGTCGCGGAAGTCCTCGGCCACCTGGGTCGACGCGTCGCTGGTCTCGAGGTAGAGATAGCCGAACGTCCGCTCCTGCTCGGTGAAGTCCCCACTGTGGATCGCGTTGCGCCCGGCCAGTCGCTTGCCGATGTACTCGGCCAGCAGGATCCGACTCTGCTCGGGTGACTTCGTGACGACGTGGAGGTAGGGGTAGTTGTCCTGTGCCGATGCCCCGCCGTTGCAGTTGCACATGATCCCGTTGGCGGCGAGCGTTTCGCCGAACACCTCGACCTGGAGGGTGGGGGCGCTCCACACCATGAACGGCTGGAGATCACGAGCGATGGTCTCGGCGTCGGCGATGGCCGCGACCTCGTCGTCGCTGGTGCCGGTCGCCTTGTACTGGACCAGTTCGACCGTACGGCCGTAGGTCTCGAAGTACGCGCCGTAGAACTCGGCGAGTCCGACATGGGTCTCGAAGACCTGATCCGGTGTGTCGTCGTTGCTGATCGGTCCGGTGATGTAGTCGAGTACGGGATCGACCTCGGCCGCGGAGTAGACGACGATCGTGATCGTGTCGGCGGTGACGCCGGTCTCGGTGGCGCCGCCGTTGTCACCGGTCCACGGGACCACGCACTCACCGGCGAAGAAGTCGGGATAGGCGTAGGTGCCGAGATCGGTGTCGCACTTCTCGCCCCAGTCGAAGTCGCCGGTCACGCCGGCGGCGTCGGCCTCGGTCCAGTACACCCGGCCGTCGGCCATGACGTCATCGGCGGAATCCTCGCCCGTGTCGCTCGAGGTGGTGGTCCCGTCGTCGGGATCGGTGGTGGTGTCGGTGTCCGGATCGGTGTCGGTCGTCGGTTCCGAGGTGGTCGTGTCGAGGTCGGTCCGGGCGTCGTCGCCGTCGTCGTCACCACCCGAGGCGACGACCACGACGACCACGATGAGAACGATCGCGACGATGGCGCCGAGTGGCCCCCACCGCCGGAGCTGTCGGCTGAGATCGGCTGGTTCACCGTCGGTCATGTCATTCCCCCATTTGATCTGGAACTCGTCAACTGCGCCGTTCCCCCGAACGGGCGATGACATCCTCGTTCGTTCCGAGGTATGACGCCACTACATCGGGATGATTGAGCACCTGCTCGGCCGTGCCGTCGGCGATGACGGCCCCCTGGTCGAGCGCGATGATGCGGTCGGCGACGGCGGAGACGAGCGGCATGTCGTGCTCGATCACGAGCATCGCGGCGCCGAGATCGTCGCGGATGCGGGTGAGAACAGGGGCGAGGGCCTCGGTCTCGCGTTGCGCGATGCCGCTGGAGGGTTCGTCGAGCAGCACCACCCGCGGCGCGTGGGCCACGACGCACGCGAGGTCGACGATGCGGCGTGAGCCCGTCGACAGTTCCCGCAGGAACTTGTGCCGGAAGGCGCCGAGCCCGAGGATCTCGATCAGGTCGTCGACGCGCAGCCTGACCTTCTCCTCGGCATCGTGGACGTTGGGGAGGTAGAACATCGCGGCGAGCGTGCTGCGGACCTCGATCTCCTGTTCGAGGGCCACCGCCATGGCCTCCGCCACGGTCAGCGACGGGAACAGGCGGGCGTCCTGGAACGATCGACCGAGACCCAGACGGGCCCGCTGGAAGGGCGCCAGCCCGGTGATGTCGCGGCCGTCGAGGAACACACGTCCGCCGTCGGCCGGGGTGAAGCCACTGACCACGTCGAAGAGGGTCGTCTTGCCTGCACCGTTCGGCCCGATGAGACCGATGATCTCTCCCGGTCGCACCCGGAGCACGACGTCGTCGACCGCCCGGATACCGCCAAACCGTTTCATCAGGTCGACGGTCTCGAGGATGGGGGGTTCGTCGGCGTCGAAGGTCGCTCGCTCGACTTCCGCGCGCTCGACCTCCGGTTGCACGACCTTCGCGGGCCGGACCTTCGACAGCGCCGCGTGGGCCGCAGGGTCGACGGCCGCACCGGCACCTTCGAGGAACACCGACCGGAGCACGTCGGGCCGGTCGAGGAGCTCGGCCGTGGGCCCGTGGAAGCGGATCTCGCCCTTCTCCATGAAGTAGGCGGTCTCGGCGATCGTCAGCGCCACGTTGACCGACTGGTCGACCAGGATGATGGTCACGCCCTCGTCGGCCAGTTGCCGCAGGACGGGAAGGAGTTGTTCGACGATCACGGGCGCGAGGCCGAGCGACAGCTCGTCGACCATCAGCAGACGGGGCCGTCCGAGCAGGGCCATGCCGATCGCCAGCATCTGCTGCTGCCCACCCGAGAGATTCGCCGCCGGTTCCTCGCGCCGCTGGTCGAGCGCCGGGAACATCCCGTAGACCCGCTCGTACTCGGCGATCAGTCCTTCGCGGTCTCGTCGGTGCAGCCAGCCGGCGACGTCGAGGTTCTCCTGCACGGTGAGCGACGGGAAGACACCCTGCCCGCCCGCGACCTGGATCACCCCCCGTTGGGCCACTTCGTTGGGCGGAGCGAAGGTCATCTCGCGACCGTCGAACATGATGGCGCCACGGTCGGCCTCGACCAGTCCGGAGATCGACTTCAGGAGCGTGGACTTGCCGGCGCCGTTCGTGCCGAGGAGTGCGACGATCTCACCCTCCTCCACCTCGAAGTCGATGTCGAAGAGGATCTGCACGTCGCCGTACGACACGTTGAGCCCGCGCACGAGCAGCAGCTTGCTGCGTCCCGCTCGCCGCTCGGTGGCGACCTCGGCCCGGGCGGCGGCCGTCTGCCAGACCTGGGCGATGTCGTCCTTGATCACGATGCCCGCCGTGGAGATGACCAGGCCGCCGATGAGGTAGACGGGCGCCATCATCCCCATGCCCCAGCGGATGCCCCACGAATCGCCGATCGCCCCGATCAGGGGGAGGACGACGAGGCCCGGAAGGATCCAGAGTGATCCGATCGAGAAGCCGAGGGCGCGGGCCCGGGGCGGAATGGCCATCGACAGCACCGCGAAGATCGTCGGGACGAACATGGCGTTCACCAGCGAGGCGACGGCCGCAGCGCCGGTGGCCACCCACCAGACCGGGGCGCTGGCGAAGATCACCATGACGCCGGCGTTGAAGAAGGCGGTGACGGCGAGGAACCGCAGCACCAGTCCCGGGTCGCGAGCCATCAGCCGGGTGCCGATGCGGGCGCCGATGACGAGACCGATCAGCCCGGCCGGCTCCACGGCCGCCGCGAGCACGCCGCGGGCCCGCTCGTCGAAGCCGAAGACCTCGTCGTAGAGCAGCGAGGCGAAGGTGCCGAACCCGATCAGCGAGGCGGCCAGGAAGGGGAGGGCGAACCAGATGCGCTTCAGGCTCTCGATCTTCCACATCATCCGCCACGCCTCGGCGTAGGAGGGCGCCTCCTCCTCGGTGGCGATGGCATCCTCGCTCGCGCCCATCGCCCGTCGCTCGTGGGCGCCACGGACGGGTTCCTTCATGCGGAGGCCGACGACCACCAGGATCAGGGTGGGAACGGCGAAGATGATGAACGGCCAACGCCACCCGAACTGGAAGGCGATCAGTCCGGCGACGATGGGACCGACGATCTGGCCGAGGACGTTGGCCGACCGGTGGAACGCGAAGACCTTGTTGCGGTGGTCGGGTGCGTAGTAGTCGGCGATCAGGGAGTTGTGCGTCGGATCGACCACCGCCTTGCCGATGCCGGATCCGGCCCGGGCGACGGCCAGGGCCCAGAGGACCCAGGCGAGGCCGGTGACGAACGAGAAGATCGCCCAGACGGCGGCACCGAGGAGCGTGAGCCGGGTGCGTGAGCCCCGGTCGGCGAGCTGGGCGATCGGTACCTGAAGGACGAGGGCGGCGGCGCCGACGGCGGCGACGATGCCGAGAACCCCGGTCAGGTTGAGCCCGAATTCCTCCCGGATCTCGGGCAGTAGGACGCTGAATGCCGTCCGGTCGAGTTCGTCGACCGCGTTGAGGCCGAACAGGATGAGCAGCGGGTAGATCGGCCCACCGCCCGTGATCGAGTCGAGTGACTGGACCGGGTGGGCAATGGCGTGCGCGGCCGGGCGGAGACGGTTTCTCATGGGGGTCCCGTCGTGTCGTTCTCGGGCGAGGTGGCGCCGACCGCGTCGAGGACGGCGGCTTCCTCGGCCTTCGTCGGGGCGACGTCGGCCAGCAGGCTCGGCACGATGATGTTGCGCTGTTTGGCGATGGAGCGGAGCCATTGGTCCCGTAGCCAGAAGAAGAGTCCGCCGATACCCGAGGGGATGACGAGGAGCACGACCAACACACCGACACCGGTGGCGAAGAAGACCCATTCGCCGGGAAGGAACCAGCCAAGGCCCTGGAGGTAGATCGCGCCGATCAGCCCGCCCGAGAGACTGCCCAGTCCGCCGATCACGCCCATCACGAACACCTCGATGCTGTCGTTGGGCTCGAAGCTCGACGCGGTGTAGATCTTGAGGGTGTAGGCGAAAAGACCACCGGCGAAGGCAGCGACCGCCCCCGAGAGTGCGAACCCGGTCAGCTTCGCCCGCAAGGGACTGATCCCGAACGTCTGGGCGGCCGCCTCGTTCTCTCGCAACGCCAGCAGCACTCGGCCGGTCCGTGTCCGGCGTACCCCGCGCACGGTGACCATCACGAACGCGAGCCCGACCACGGCCACGTAGTACATGCGGGTGGGCGAATCGATGTCGACGCGGCCGAAAAGCGGGAGCCGCCGGAACGGGTTGTCGTGGACCCACGAGCCGACCCAGAACTCGTCGTTGAGGAAGTAGCTGGTGGTCGCCAACGAGAATCCTAGCGACGTGACGGCGAGGAAGAGCCCGCGTTGGCGTAGCGCCGGCAGCCCGACCACGACGGCGACCGCGGCCCCCACGGCGGCCGAGGCGAGCAGGGCGAGGATCAGGTCGACGTTCCATTCGTGGCTGAGCTTGGCGGTCACGGCGGCGCCCACCGCGACGAACGCCATCTGGCCGAGTGAGACCTGGCCGGCCCATCCGGTGAGGATGATCACCGACACGCCGATGATGCCGAACACGGCGACCGCGGTGGCCTTGATGAGGTCGGCGGTGCCCAGGAAGAGGGGCAGCAAGAGGACCCCACCGAGGAGGATGAGGGCGAGCACGGCGCGCGTCGCCATCACCTCGGGCACCCGCCGCAGCTCCGGTGGCACGTCGCGGATCTCCTCGGCGGCCTGCCACGTGGAGGTCTCGTCGGCGTCGGCCCGACTGTCGGAGCGGGCGAGGAGCGAGCGGATCAGGAGCGCGAGGATGATCACGCCCGCGAGAACGGCGCCGCTCTCGGCGGGACTGCGGTTGTTGGCGACCATGCTGGTCTCGAGCACGCCCAGCGCGACGGCACTGGTGGCGATGGCCGGAAGGTTGGTGAGATTGCCGAGGGTCAGCGCGGCCAAGGCCCGGAGGAGAACACTGAAGGAGAGGGCGGCGCCGACCGGCAATCCGATGATCCCGGCCCGCAGCCAGATGGCGATGAACGCGAGTGTGGTCGCGATGGACCAGACGATGGTGTGGAGCCGCCGAACGGGTACACCGAGGAGTCCGGCGAGGTCGGCTCGCTCCGCCGCCCCCCTGATCGCGGTGCCGACCACCGTGCCGCGCAGGAAGAGGGCGACCGCGGCCATCGCCAGGGGCGCGACCACCCAGGTGACGACGTCGTCTTCGCGAAAGATGATCGACTCGACCTCGAAACGGATCTCGACCGGGAAGTTGACCCGCTGTGAACGGGACTCGGCATCCCAGAGGCCGGCCATCCAGAGCGCGAGGAAGACGAGGACCTGCGTGAGGCCGAGGGTGACCACCGTGAGGATCAGGCGCGCGGCCCGGAAGAAGCGACGGATCACGACGAGTTCGACGAGCGCCCCGCCGACGATCGCCACCGCGAGTCCGGCGAAGAACCCGAGGAAGTAGTTGAGCCCGGAGACGGCCACGAGCATCACGCCGAGCAGGCCCGGGATGTAGCCGAGGTCGGCCTGGCTGAAGTTGAGCACCCGATTGGCGCGATAGATGAGCGCCATGCCGACCGCGATCAGCGCGGTCAGGAGACCGATCGTGGTGCCCTGGAGCAGGAAACCGACGTCGGTGGGGAACAGCAGCGTCTGCGCGACAAGGACCGCCGCGGCCGGGCCGAGCGTGGTCGCCAGCGGACCGAGCCGCCGACGCGCGGCGTCGGTCGCCGCGCTGGTCACCTAGCCGACACCCCTCGTCGGACCACGAGGTACTGGCGATCGGGATCGTCCTGGCGCACCCGCTGTGGATCAGCGCCGGTCGTGGGATCACCGTCGAGCTTGACGGCACCGTCGGGTGCGTACTGGAGGATGTAGGCCTTGCGCACACCGGCCGAGGTGTTGGGCCCGGTGCGATGCGGTGTCAGCGAGGAGAAGACGACGGCGCCGCCGGCCCGCACCGGCGTCGCGACCGCGTCGGGATGGTCGGCGAAGCACTGATGGCCCAACGGGTCGACGTACTCGTGAGCGAGCGTGCCGCCGAGGTGGAGGCCGGGCACCACCCAGGGGCAGCCGTTGTCGAGGGTCGCATCGGTGAGCGCGAGCCAGACCGTCAGGTACTGCTGCGGCTCCACGAACGTGTAGCCGTTGTCCTGATGCCACGGGAACTCACGGGGCCGGTCCGGCTTCTTGTAGACGAGCTGATCCCAGTACAGACGGGCGTCAGGTCCGAGAAGGTCGTGGCACAGGCCCACGATCGCCGGATGGGTGCTGACCGCCCGTGCCGCCGCCGAGGTCAGCACGGCGTGGGGCGAGAACGTGATGGCGCCCGACTCGGCGATGAAGAGGCGTTCATCGGGCATCGTCTTCAGGAACGCATCGACGCCCGCCTCGATCTCGTCGAGTTCGCTCCGCAGGGCGACCAGTGATTCCTCGTCGATCAGGTCCTCGACGACGAGACATCCGTCGGTGTGGAACGCGTCGAGCTGCGCGGTGCTGAGCGACCGGGGACTGATTTGGGGCCGACGCCACACAAAGTCGGTGTTCCAGGGATGCCGCAACACGGGCGACACTCTCGCACGATCGGTGAGAGTGGGCCAGACGACCAATGTCGCCGGTCGGGAGCAGCGCTACGCTGCACAGTCGTGACGACCCCCTCTGACCTTTCCGTGACGGGCCGAACCGTGCTCGACGAACTGATCGCCGAGCGCGGCCATCTGGTCATCGACGGCGCGATGGGCACGGAGCTGTTCGCCCGGGGCCTCCCTCCGGGCGATGCCCCCGAGCGCATGAACCTCGACATGGCCGACGCCGTCCAGGCGGTGCATCGGGCCTATGTCGAGGCCGGGTCCGACATCATTCTCACCAACAGTTTCGGCGGCACGAAGTTCCGTCTCGCCCTGCACTCACTCGACGATCGCGTCGTCGAGATCAACGAGGCGGCCGCCCGCAACGCCCGAGTCGCCGCCGACGAGGCCGAGCGCCGTGTACTGGTCGCCGGTTCGATGGGCCCGTCCGGCGAACTCATCGTGCCCCTCGGCGAGCTCGACCCGACCGATGCCCGATCCGCGTTCGCTGCGCAGGCCGAAGGGCTGACCAAGGGCGGGGCCGACCTGCTCTGGATCGAGACCATGAGCTCTCTCGAAGAGGTCGAGGCCGCCGTGGCCGGCGCCCGCGACGCGAGTGACCTGCCCGTCACCGTCACCTTCAGCTTCGACACCGCCGGTCGCACCATGATGGGCGTCACCGGCACGCTGGCCGCCCAACGGCTGACCGAACTCGGCGTGGCGGCCATCGGCGCCAACTGTGGCAACAACCTGCCCGAGACCGAAGCCGCGCTCGCCGAGATCCGAGCCGCCACCCACGTGCCCGTCATCTCGAAGGCCAACGCCGGCATCCCCGAGTGGCACGGCGCCGAACTGGCCTACAGCGGCTCTCCCGAGATCATGGGTGCCCACGCCCACCGCATGCGGGCCGCCGGCATCCAGATCATCGGTGGTTGCTGCGGCAACTCCCCGGCCCATGTCGCCGCCATCCGTGGGGTGCTCGACGGCACGATGCCGCTGCCCGATGTCGAGGTCGCCGAGGCGCCGGTGCGGGCCAACGCGGGCGGCGCGCCCCGTCGCAACCGTCGCCGCCGGGGCTGATCAGCGGTCGGTTCTGCCCTCAAGTACTGCTCGCGCCGACATCGTGGAGGTGGTGGACGGGGTCGTGCAGGAAGTACCGGGCAAAGGTCGTCACGGTGAACGCCGCGCCGTCACTGCGATGGCCGGTGCGGGCCCACTCGTCGTCGCGGACCCGGTCGAAACGATCGGCCAGCGCACCTGCTGCCGCGACGAGCTGCTCGGCGACCGTTCGCGGATCCGCCTCGTGGTAGCGCTCGGCGACCGCCGTCGCGTCCTGGTCCCAGTTGGGGTAGTGCGGTCCGTCCTGTTCGAGCATCATCTCGAGTCGTTGGAGGTAGAGGACGTGCACGTCGCGGACGTGGCAGGCGTACTCCAGCGGCGACCAGATCGCGGTCGACGGTCGACGACGTACGTCATCGCGGCGGAGCACCTCGAGCCAGACGGCCGTGTTCTCCCGGATCAGTGGGCCGGTCTCGGACACTTCGACCGAGTCGGACCGATAGCCGCACTCGGGACACGGCGTCGCCAACACCCAGGTCCAGTCCTTCTCGTCGGGAATGATGTCGTCGGGAATGATGTCGTCGCTCACCGGCCAATCCTTCACGATCGGATCGGGGACGGCGAGCGAATTCGTCCTACGGTGCCGTCATGACCTCCGACACTGCGGTCGCATCGTCGCTCGGCGCCATGACCAATCTCGTCCACGGCTTCATCTACTTCGCTCCCGAGGCGGCCAAGGAGTACGACGCGGTCGGCCTCGCTGCCGAGCAGCACTACTTCGCGAGTCGGGCCGCCGCCTTCGGTCCCGTGCCGGCGGAAGTGGTGGTGGCCACCTTCTTCAACTTCAACCCGGACATCGTGCATGCGGCGATACCCGCCGCCTGGACCGCGGCGGAACCCGGGGCGATCCAGGCGGCGCGCATGCGGGCCGCAGGATCGACGCTCGCCCGGCTCTGCCCCGACGTCGACCCGGCTCATGTCGACGCGGCGTCGGTGCTCGCCGGTGCGATGGCCGCTGGCCTCGGCATGGAAGGCAAGCCCCTCGCGGCGGCGAATCGGTCCGTCGCCGAGCCCGACGATCCCTGGGCGCGCCTGTGGCAGCGAATCACCGTGCTGCGCGAGTGGCGTGGTGATGTCCACGTCGCGGTGCTCACCGCCGCACCGCTCGATGCGGTCGAAGCGCTGCTGCTCCACGCCGCCACCGGGCAGGTGCCGAAGGCCGCGCTGCTCGCAACCCGTCAATGGTCCGAGGAGGCGTGGGCGGCCGGCCTCTCCCGTCTGCGCGACCGCGGCCTTCTCGACGCGGAAGCCGCGTTCACCGAGAAAGGGCGGAGGTACCGGGGCGACATCGAGCACCGCACCGATGTCGCCTGTCAGGCGATGGTCGACGTCGTCGGCGAGGCCGAGGCCCTACGGCTGGTCGATCTGCTGAAGCCCATCCGCCGAGCGCTCATCGACGGCGGGGCGTTCGCAGGGATGGGTCGATGACGTCGCGTGCCCAACCAGTGTCCGACCGGTCCGCGTACGTCCTCGGCGTCATGTTCGCGAGCGCGGGCGCGGCGCACTTCGCCAAGCCCGACTTCTTCGAGGCGGTCGTGCCCCGTTGGTTCCCGAACCCGGCGCTGACGAACCAGGTGTCGGGTGCGGCCGAGATCGCGCTCGGCGTCGCGATGGTGCCGCGCCGCACGCGCCGAGTCGCCGCATTCGGTCTCCTCGCACTGCTCGCCGTGGTGTTCCCGGCCAACGTCGACATGTACGTGAAGAACGTGAAGATCGCCTCCGGCGAGGACGGCCGACTCGAGCGAATCGAAGGGGTCGAGGCGACCCGCCGGGCCAACCTGATCCGCCTGCCATTCCAGTTCGTGTTCGGCGCTCTCGTCTGGCGTCACACCCGCAAGATCCCGTCGATTACCCCATCACCCTCCGAGGAGCACAACTGATGCCGGCCACACCGAAGATCTCGATGACGCTCATCACGTTCGCGGCGGAGGATCCGGGCAGCTGGGCGCATCTCGTCGACCGGGTGAGAGCGGCCGACACCGCCGGCCTCGATCGGATGGCCCTCTCCGACCACGTGGTGTTCGGGGAGGACCTCGACGCCTACGGCGATCCCGCCGCCGGCGGCACCGCCGGTGGCCGCCAGCCGACCGGGCCCGACGGGCACTGGCTCGAACCCCTGACGACGATCGCCCACCTGACCGCGGTCACCACCGACCTGCGGTTCACCACCAGCATCCTGCTGGCCGCTCTGCGCCGACCCGCGGTGTTGGCCAAGATGGCTTCGACCATCGACGTGCTCAGCGGCGGCCGACTCGACATCGGTGTGGGCGTCGGTTGGCAGAAGGAGGAGTACGAGGCGGCCGGGCTCGACTACGCGGACCGAGGGGCCGAACTCGACCACACACTCGAGGTGATCCAGACGCTGTGGCGCGACGAGCGGGCATCGCATTCGTCCGACCGACTCCGGTTCGAGGCCATCCATCAGATGCCGAAACCCGTCCAGCCGGGCGGCGTGCCGATCTGGGTCAGTGGCACGGTCAACCGCCGGTCCATGCGTCGGCTCGCCCGTTTCGGGGCCGGGTGGATCCCGTGGGGTCCCGATGCCGCCGACCTGCCGACCGGCATCGCGAAGATGCGTGAGGCGGTGGCCGCCGAGGGTCGGGATCCCGCCGACATCGAGGTCGTCGCCAACCTCGCCATCGCGACGAACGACGCGGGCGAACCCGACTTCGAGCGGTCGATGGCCGGCGTGCCCGATCTGGTGGCCGCCGGCGCCACCGACTTCCGCGCCGGTCTGCGACTCGCACCCGACGCGCCCGATGCCCAGGAACGCATCGCCGCGATGGTCGAAGCCTTCCGCGCCGCGGCCGCCGGCTGACCACTAACGCGGGCGCCGTCCCCCTGGGATCGTGTTCGGTGCGCTGCGCAGCAGGTTCACCACCCGGCGGCGGGTCTCGGCCGGGTCGATCACGTCATCGAGTTCGTGGTGTGCGGCGGCATTGATCGCCTTCGAGCGCTCGTACATCGCCTCGACCCGCTCGGCGTGGGCCGCGGCTCGCGCCGTGGGGTCGTCGATGGCCTCGAGCTCTCGGCGGCCCCCCAGGGTGACGGCGCCCTCGATGCCCATGCCGCTCACCTCGCCGGTGGGCCACGCCACCGTCATCAGCGGCGAGTGGAAACTGCCGCCGGCCATCGCCTGGGCGCCGAGACCGACCGCCTTGCGCAACACGACCGTGCCGAACGGCACCGTGAGCCTGGCCCCGACCACGAAGAGGTGTCCGAACCGGCGGACCTGGGCCTGTTGCTCGGCCTCGGGTCCGACCATGAACCCGGGGGTGTCGCAGAGGAACAGCAGGGGCAGGCCGAAGGTGTCACAGAGTTGCATGAAGCGAGCGGCCTTGTCGGCGCCGGCGCCGTCGATGGCGCCACCGAGATGCAGCGGATTGTTGGCGAGGATGCCGATCGGTCGACCTTCGACGCGAGCGAGTGTGGTGATCATCCCCGGACCGAACGACGGCCGTAGCTCGAGGGACGAGTCGCGGTCGACGAGCAGTTCGACCACTTCGCGCACGTCGTAGGCCTGCTTGCGTCGTTCGGGCACGACCTCGCGCAGAAGTGTCTGGTCGGCGCACTCCCAGGTGTCGACCGGACCCTGGAAGAACGAGAGGTAGTGCTTGGCCGCCGCCACGGCCGCCGCGTCGTCGTCGACCAACACGTCGATGACGCCGTTGGCCGTCTGCACGTCGACCGGTCCGATGTCCTCGGGTGCGACGACCCCGAGTCCGCCGCCCTCGATCATGGCGGGGCCGGCCATTCCGAGGTTGGCGTCGGCGGTGGCGATGATGACGTCGCACATCCCGGCCAGCGCCGCATTGCCCGCGAAACAACGTCCCGACACGATCGCGACGGTGGGGGCGAGGCCGTTCAGCCGGGCCATGGCCGCGAACGACGGCACGTTGAGTCCGGCGATGACGGGCACGTCGGTGTCGCCCGGACGTCCGCCGCCGCCCTCGGCGAACAACACCAGTGGCAGCCGCAGCCGCTCACAGATCTCGAACAGCCGGTCCTTCTTCTGATGGCCCCGGTAGCCCTGGGTTCCGGCCAGCACCGTGTAGTCGTAGGACATCACGGCGCACCGGCTCTGTTCGTCGGCGAACCGGTCGCCGTTGACCCGCCCGATCCCGCCGACGATGCCGTCGCCGGGCGTCGACGCGATCAGATCCTCGCGGCTCCTCCGCGCGGTCTGCGCGGCGTACATGAGCGACCCGTACTCCTCGAAGCTGTCGCCATCGACGAGGTCGGCCACGTTCTCGCGAGCCGTGCGACGACCCCGGGCGTGGACCTTGGCGACGGCGTCGGGACGAGCAGCGTCGGCGAACGCAGCTTTCCGCTCGCGGAGTTCGACCAAGTCGCCGCGTTCGACCGGATCGCGGTGCTCGGCAGCCGGTTGTTGGTCGAGCGACTCGGGGCCCACCGCCGAGATCGGGCCGGGGGCGATCGAGACCACGGCGCGGCCGGCCGTGACGACCTCGCCGACCACGACATCGACCGTCGCGACCCTGCCGTCGACGGCGGCCACGACCGGCTGCTCGATCTTCATGACCTCGACGATCGCGAGCACGGTGCCGGCCGAGACCTCGTCGCCCACACCGACGTGCACCAGCACGACGGTGCAGTCCGAGGGAGCGACGGCGACGGAGAGATCCATGGTCGAGAGTCTCGCGGAGCCCGACGCCGGGGCCCAATGACGGCGATGACGAAACCGTGGCGGAGTTCTCTAATGTGACGGAGAGCCAGCCTCACCAGGGCGCTGGCCGAGCGAAAGGAATGCCCCATGCCGACGGGCACAGTGAAGTTCTTCAACAACGAGAAGGGCTACGGCTTCATCTCCCGCGAAGACGGCGATGACGTCTTCGTGCACTTCTCCAACATCGACGGCTCCGGTTTCCGGACCCTCGAAGAAGGCCAACGCGTCGAGTTCGAGGTCGGACCCGGTCGCAAGGGAGACGAGGCACTCGGCGTCAAGGTCATCGAGATCTAGCAAGGTCGTCTGACCCGGCCGAAGGTCTTCCTTCACTTCGGCGTGCTCGCTCCGACGGGAGAGCGATGGATCCCTTCGCCCCCTCACGTGTGGTGAACGAGCGCGTCGTGCGCATTGCGTCGATCGCCGCGCTCGGGTGGTCGATCGCCTATCTCGTCTGGCGGATCGGCTTCACCCTCGGTGGTGCCGATGGCCTCGCGGGCGCCACCCTCATCGGCGCCGAGGTACTCGGCGTCGTCGTGTTCGCCGCGCGTCTCGGTTCGGCATGGCACACCCCCATCCGCGTGGTGGCGTCGCCCGGCGCGCCGATGCCCGACATCGCCGCTGTGGTCGATGCCTCCGGTTCCTCGGCCGACGAGTTGCGGACGACCCTCGTGGCCCTCCGCCGTGTCCAGGGCATCGACCGGACGCGGGTCGTCGATCGGTCGGGCTCTCGTCGGTTACAGACCATCGCCGAGCGCTTCGGCGCGACGGTGGTCGATCCTGCGGTCAGCCTGGATGATGCCGTCGTGGGTGCCGGTGCGAGCTGGGTGCTGCTCCTGCGGTCCGGTGACCTGCCGATGCCGGATCTGGTCTCCGTGGCTGCACCCCGGTGCAGTTCGCCCGACGTCGCCGTCATCCAGGTCGGCATCGAGGAAGCCGACCCCACATCCTTCGAACACGACCCCGACGGGCACTGGTCCCTGGAGCCGTTCGAACAACAGGTCGTGCGGCCGGCCCTGGCTGCTCGAGGCTCGATTCCCTGGTACGGCGACGGACCGGCGCTCGTTCGTCGCAGCGCCGTCGCCCAGCTGGCGTCCACCGGCAACGGGCACATGCTCGACGCTTCGTACCTGGTCGGGCTCGACATCGTCCGGACCGGGCTGACCATCACCCATCTGCCGCTGACGCTGGCGCGGGTGCGTGGTCCGCAGGGCCTCGGCGAAAGCCTCGTTCGCCGGCATGATCGCACGGCGCGAGCGCTGCGGACGTTGCGGCGCCGTCACCTCTCCGGAGTTCCCCGCTCGCTGCAGATCGCCCACCTCCTCGCCCTGCTGCCGCTGGTGGCGGCGGTGCAACGAGTACTGCTCGTCGTCACGGCGGTCCTGGTGCTGGCGTTGGCCAGGGTGCCGATGCACGCGGCCGCGCTCGACCTGGCCGTCCTCGCCGTGCCGGCCTACCTCCTGCGCTGGAACGCACACATCCTGCTGGGTCGAGGGCGGCTCGGCCTGTTCTCGATCCTTCGGAGCGATCTTCGTTCTCTGGGTGTCGATCTGACCCCGTTCGGGCGGATTCGACCGGAAGCGAGCCGCGCCGGGCTCCGAGCGGTCGTTGCCACGGTGATCGCCCTGGACGGCGCTGTGATTCTGGCCTCCATCTCGATGTGGCGCGATTGGGAAGGGCGGCTCCCGATCGCCGTCGCGTCGACTGCGCTCATCCTCACAGCGGGGTTTCTGGGTGTCGCCACCGAGGTACTCCTCGATGCACTCGCCCGACGTCAACGCCGGGCCGACCATCGCGTCCGTCTCGGTCTCGTGACGTGTCGCATCGAGGAGATCGACGGCCAATTGGTGGACCTGTCGACCGGCGGTGCCGGCATCGTCGTGCCCGAGTTGGCCGACGACGACCTGCCCGTGGGCGCGGTGACCACGGTGGCGTTCCGCATTCCCGACGCCGATGGGGCGTGGCGCAACGTGTCGACCCTCGTACGCGTGGCCCATCGCCGCCCCGACCCGGATGGCGGTGTCCGCATCGGTCTGGCGTTCGACGAACCCACGGATGCGCCGCTGGACCCGGTGGTCGAGTTCCTGACGATCGACCGCCGCCTCGTCGCCCTCGGGCGACACACGCCGGCGGCCCTCTGAGCTGATGGCGGTGACGACCCCTCGCGCTGTCGCGCCTTCTGTCCGTGTCCCGTTGATTCGCCGCGTCGCCGGCTTGATGACGGCGATCGCGGTCGTCGTGTCGCTGATGGGTGTTGCGGCAACAGTCCGAAGTGCGTCGGCCGAGACGACCGAGGAGGATGTGCCTGCCGAACCGGCGCTCGAGCTGTCGTCGCCGGAATCCTCGGTCGCGCCGTCGCCGGCCCCGTCGGAGGAAGGCGAGACCGCGTCGGCGTCCCGCCCGGCCCCCGAGGTCGCCGCTCCCGCGCAGCCGTCACCGCCGGCGGTGCTCGCGATGACCGGCCGGACCACCACGATGCTCCTTGCCGTGGCGCTGCTGCTCCTCGGACTCGGCGGCTCGACCCGGATCCTCGCCGACCGGATCGCCCGGCGCACCGTTCCCGTCAGCTGACCTCGACGGCGCCGCCCGTGGCTGCGCTGCGGTGGGCGGCCCGAGCGAGCGCCGCGACACCCTGGCCCACACCGAGAGGTGGCCACGGCGCGGATCGACCGTCACAGACGCCGGCGAACCGGCGCATCTGCTCGACGAAGCCCAGGCAGACCAGTGGCGACTCGTCCCTGTTGTCGCCGACGACCTGGCGGCCATCGATGTCCAATGTGGGGGTGGGCCACAGGCCGATCGTCACCACGCCGGTCTCGCCGGCCGCTTCCAGCTCGGTGAGTGCCGAGGCCGCCGAGTCGGCATCGACCCACTCGAGCTCGGCACGGACTCGACGGCCGTCGGTCAAGCCGAGCGTCGCCGTCAGATGATGGGCGGCGACGGTCGCCTCCACGGTCGTGGCGGGTGTCCCGGCGGCCGCCAGGAGAACCGGCCACGCGCCGGCGAACGGATCTGTCGCCACGTCGTTCATGTGCGCCCGGCGAACCGCCCGGCCCCGGAGCACGAGGTGGTGCACGGCACCCAGATCGGCGATGGCGCGAAGGCCGCGCTTCACGGTGGCCGCGTGCAGCAGGTTGACCGCCGTCACGGCCAGCGGCGACACGGGACATTCGGGACCGAACAGCACCGGCGACTCGACGAGGAGCGGCATGTCGGGCCCGAGTCGACCGATGACGGTGGCGGCCTGATCCGACGACACGGCGATGACGAGACCATCGGCGCGGGCCGCGAGATCGTCGACGGCGAGGTCGGGAACACCGGTCGCCGCGGCCAGCGCGCCAGCCGTGCCCGGACGACCACCGACGCCGACGAGTTCGACGCCGGGCGCGGCCAGTGCCGCCTCGGCATGCAGGGTGGCGGCGCGCCCGCCCCCGATGATGGCGATCCTGGTCACGGACGCATGTTGGCACCCCCGCCCCGCCGTCGCAGATGTGGGCCCTGACCGCAGTCTCGGGAAGACGGCCAGTACCGTTGCGCGGGTGCGTGGTGTCGTCGGGTTGCTCCGATTTGCAACGGTGATCATCGGCGGCGGCATCGTCGTCGCCTTCACGCTTGCTGCGCTCGGACCGCGGATCGCTGACATCTACGCAGCCAACGACTCCACGGCCGTCGAGATCAACCTCGAGGAACTGGCCCAGCGGACCATCGTCTACGACAGCAACGGCGTCGAGTTCGACGTGCTCTACGGCGAACAGAACCGCGAACTGGTGGAGCTCGACGACGTGAGCGACGCCATGATCGAGGCAGTCATCGCCGTCGAGGACGAGGGGTTCTACGAGCACACCGGAATCGATGCGAAGGCCATCGCCCGTGCCTTCATCCGCAACGTCAACGCTGGCGGGATCGAGGAGGGCGGCTCGACGATCACGCAGCAGCTGATCAAGAACGCCGTGGTGGGTAACGACCAGAACGTCGACCGGAAGATCGCCGAGGCTGCCCTCGCCCGGCGGCTCGAGCGTCAGTTCACCAAGCAGGAGATCCTCGAGAAATACCTGAACACCGTGTACTTCGGTGGTGGTGCCTACGGCATCCTGGCCGCGGCCGAGATCTACTACGGCACCACTCCGGCCGAGCTCGACTACCCACAGGCGGCGATGCTCGCCGGGCTCATCCAGAACCCGTCGCGCTTCGACCCCACGCTCAACCCCATCGCCGCCCGTGACCGTCGCGACACCGCACTCACGCGGCTGGTCGCGACCGGCGACATCACCGAGGCGGAGGCCGACGAGTACCGAGCCGTTGCCGTGCCGACCTCGCGGCTCGTTCCCTCCGAATGGCAGCCCGACAACTACTTCATCGAGGAGGTGCGTCGGCAGTTGCTGCTCGACCCGCGCCTCGGCAGCACCGACGAGGAGCGGGCCGAGGCCCTCTTCAGCGGTGGTCTCCGCGTCTACACGACCTACGACCCTGCGGCCTATGACGCGGCCCGCGCCGCGGTCGACCGCTTCACCCCCGACGACGAGCGCGGCTTCGTCGGCGCCCTGGCCTCGGTCGAGCCCGGCACCGGCAAGGTCCGGGCCATCATCGGCGGTCCGGGTTTCGAGGTCGAGGGCTACGGCGAGTTCAACATCGCCACCCAGGGCGGCCGCCCCACCGGTTCGTCCTTCAAGGCGTTCGTGCTCGCGGCGGCGATGGAGAAGGGGTTCGTGCCGTCGGACCAGATCAACGGTTCCGCCCCCTGCGAGTTCGACAACCCCGGTGGTTTCCCCGACCCCTATCGGGCCACGAACTTCGGTGGCGGGAGCTCGGGGTCGGTGCGAACCATTCGCAGCCAGACACTGTCGTCGTCGAACTGTGCGTATCTGCGACTCGGCCAGATCGTCGGCCTGTCGAACGTGGCCGACACGGCGCGAGCGCTCGGCGTCACGTCGGATCTCTCGTCGGTTCCGATCTCGATGCCACTCGGGCCGCTCAACGTCACCCCGCTCGACATGGCCGTGGCCTACGCGACCTTCGCCAACGACGGCCTCCAAGTGGATCCGATCTTCATCGAACGGGTCGAGGACCGAGCCGGCAATGTCGTGTTCTCGAACGAGCCGAACCCCTCGCGTGCGGTGTCGACCCAGACCGCACGCCTGGTCACCTCGATCCTCGAGGACAACGTGCAGGGCGGCACCGGCACCAGGGCGCAGATCACCGGCCAGACGGCAGCAGGCAAGACCGGCACCGGTCAGGAGTTCAAGAACGCCTGGTTCGTCGGCTACACGCCCTATCTCGCAACTGCCGTGTGGTTCGGCAACCCGCTCGCCGAGGTGGAGATGCGGGGCGTGACGGTTCCCGAGCTGGGCTACACGAGTGGCGTGACCGGCGGTTTCCTGCCGGCCGCGGTCTGGTCGGCGTTCAACGAGTTCTACCATGCCGACCTCGAGGCACGATCCTTCGAATCGCCCGCGCCGACGAGGTCAGGCCAGAGGGTTCGCACCGACGACGAGGAGGATCGCTACAGCAACGCGATCAACAGTCTCTGCGGTAGTTCGAGCGCCGAGATCGACGAGGACGGCGATGGCGAAGTCGACTATTGCGAGAATCGCGACTTCAATTTCGATCCCTCGATCGGACGTTGCCCGGCGCTGCTCGATCCGTTCGATCAGGATGGCGACGGGACCTTCGATGTCTGCGTTCCGCGAACCACCACGACCACCACGACGACCACCACCACGACGCCGGTGACCACCACGACACCGGTACCCACGACGACGCCGCCGGTCACCACCACCACGGCGGCGCCGACCACGACGACCACGGCGGCGCCGACCACGACGACCACCGCAGCGCCGACCACGACGACAACATCGCCAACGACCACGACAACGACGGGCTGAATGACCGACCACCGACTTCTCGACATCCAACGGCTCGACACCGAGGCCGAGCAGCTTCGGCATCGTCACGCCACGCTCCCGGCGCGCGACGCGATCGACGAGGCGCAGACGACCCGAGCTGCCCTTCAGGCCGAGATCGAGTCGCTCGGAATCCGGCGGGTGGACGTGGCCAACCGCCAGAAACGATTCGAGGACGAAGCGCAGATCTTCGCGACGAAGGCTGACGAGGACGACAAGCGTCTCTACAGCGGTGATGTGGGGATGAAGGATCTCCAGCCGCTGCAGGACGAGATCGCCGGACTGCGGGCGCGGCAGGGCGAACTCGAGGATCAGGCGTTGGAAGCGATGGAGGAGTCCGAGGTGCTCGCCGGCGAGCAGTCCGCCGCAACGACTTCGCTCGAGCGCGTCGAGGAGCAGATCACCACGCTCGAGGCCGAGTTGGCCGTGAGCGAGGCCGAGGTCGATGGCCTGCTCGCCGATGTGGTCACCGCACGGGCCGAGGCCGTCGCCCAGGTTTCCGAGGCCGACCTCGCCGAGTACGAACGGCTTCGCCCGGGCTTCGGATCGGCCACCGTGGTCGGCTTCGACGGATCCAACTGTGTCGGCTGCCCGTCCACGATGCCGGCCATGGAACTCGATCGCATGAAACATGCGCCCTCCGACAGCGTGCTCAGCTGCAACGAGTGCGGACGCATCGTCATCACCTGAGTCGTCGGTCGCCGATGTTCTTCTTCTTCATCGCCGCCGCTGTGCTCACGGTGCTGTTCGTCTTCGACAGCCCGGCCATCGACTACCGCTTCGTCGCCCTCGGCGGTGTGCTGCCGCTGGTGGAGGCGGCAACCGGGCGGCCGCTCATCCTCCACACGCTGCTGGGCTCGGTTGCCCTCATGAGTCTGGTGATGGCGGTCACCGTGCGCCGCCGGATCCTGCGCCGTCGCCTTCTGGGAATCCCGATCGGCACCTTCGTCTTCCTCGTGGCCGCCGGCTCGTGGACCCGCACCGATCTGTTCTGGTGGCCGGTCGGCGGTCTCGACGGCATTGCGGAGCGTCCGTTGCCCGAGTTCGACCGGGCTCCGGCGGTGCTCGTGCTGCTCGAGCTCGCCGGTGTCGCGGCACTCGTCTGGCTGGTGCGACGCTTCGATCTGACCCGACCCGAGCATCTCGACGAGTTGCGACGCACCGGCCGACTCCCGAAGATGGCCTGATGCTGATCATCGCTCGCCACGGACGCACGGTCGCGAACGCGTCGGGGGAGCTGCTCGGTCGCCGGGACCCCGGGCTGGATGATCTGGGTGAGCGGCAGGCCGCCGCGATCGGCCGCATGCTGGTCGGTATCGATCGAGTGGTGTCGAGTCCATTGGCGCGGTGCCGGGAGACCGCAGCGGCGTTCGGTCTCCCGGTCGAGATCGATGAACGCCTGATCGAGCTCGACTACGGCCGGCTCGAAGGAACGCCGGTCGCCGACGTCCCCGCCGACACATGGGCGGCGTGGCGGGCGGACACCGCCTGGCGTCCGGAGGGCGGCGAGAGCCTCGACGACCTGGCGGCCCGCGTATGGCCCGCGCTCGACGAACTGATCCACGAGGCGACCGAGCGAGACATCGTCGTGGTCACCCACGTCTCGCCGATCAAGGCCGCCGTGGCCTGGTCGCTCGGCGTCGGCATCGCCACCCAGTGGCGATGCTTCGTCGCCCAGGCGTCGGTGTCGCGGATCGCCATGCGAGGCGCCACGCCGTCGCTCCTGTCGTTCAACGAGGTCCATCATCTCGACGAGGACGCCGGCTCATGACATCGAGCTGGCAGGTGCCCGAGGACGAGGTGTCGTTTCGCTACATGGCGTCGGGCGGGCCGGGTGGGCAGCATGCCAACCGGTCCAACACCAAGGTCGAAGCGGTATTTCGCATCGACGAGTCACCGTCGATGCCCGCGGCGTTGAAGGCCCGGGTCACGGCCAAGCTCGGCGACGTCGTGCGGGTCACGGTCGAAGACGAGCGTTCCCAGCTGCGCAACCGCAACCTGGCGATGGAGCGGATCCAGGAACGTCTCGACGCGGCGGGGAAGGTCGAGCGCAGGCGACGCAAGACCAAGCCCACCCGTGGCAGTCAGCGGCGGCGACTCGACACCAAGCGCAAACGCGGCGAGGTGAAAAAGCAGCGGCGGCGTCCGACCCGAGACGACTAGCTGTGATGACCCGGGACGTTGTCCCTGGCGGTTTGGGGTGGGTGGTCCCCCGGTGAGGTGAGCCCTCCGAGTGAGGCTGTGGGTCTTCGACAACTCACTACGTCACTCCGGAGGGCTCGTGATTCACGCTAGGACGCAACAC